>NZ_JACVVH010000070.1:0-19321 GCF_016647865.1 Pseudomonas sp. S60
GCCCGTCACCTCCCTCCGCAATCCCTACGCTCGGCCTCCTGAAGTCGCAATCTGTGTTGCCTGAACTATCGCGCGCTTAGAAGCAAAAGCGGTCGAGTGCTTTCAGTTAGTAAACGGATATATTTAAGGTCGCTGTTGCTGCGGATCTTGATTCAGCCCATGCAATCACACAGCCCCCCCCGCCATCAGCCACCGATCCAGCCAGCCGCTTGAAACCCTTGGCCCCCTGCCCCATCTAAGCACCATAGTCATTCACGCAGGTGCCCCATGAGCGACCAGCAGGATCTCCCCGAACACCCCGACGACCACGCTGAAGTCGAACACACCACAGCCCAGCCTGGCACCAGCCACGCCCTGGCCCTGCCCGGCCAGCAACTGCCGGACAAGGTCTATGTGATCCCGATTCACAACCGCCCGTTCTTCCCCGCACAGGTACTGCCGGTCATCGTCAACGAAGAGCCCTGGGCCGAAACCCTGGATCTGGTGGCCAAGTCGCCTGACCACAGCCTGGCGCTGTTCTTCATGGACACCCCAGCTGAAGACCATCGCCACTTCGACACCAAAGCGCTGCCCGAGTACGGCACGCTGGTCAAGGTGCACCACGCCAGCCGCGAGAACGGCAAACTCCAGTTCGTGGCCCAGGGCCTCACCCGGGTACGCATCCGCACCTGGCTCAAGCACCATCGCCCGCCTTATCTGGTGGAGGTGGAATACCCACGCCAGCCAGCCGACCCCACCGACGAGGTCAAGGCCTACGGCATGGCCCTGATCAATGCGATCAAGGAACTGCTGCCGCTCAACCCGCTTTACAGCGAGGAGCTGAAGAACTACCTCAACCGCTTCAGCCCCAACGACCCTTCGCCGCTCACCGACTTCGCCGCCGCACTCACCTCGGCCACGGGCGGCCAGCTACAGGAAGTGCTTGACTGTGTGCCCATGCTCAAGCGCATGGAGAAGGTCCTGCCCATGCTGCGCAAGGAGGTGGAAGTCGCGCGCCTGCAAAACGAGATCTCCGCCGAGGTCAACCGACAGATCGGCGAGCACCAGCGCGAGTTCTTCCTCAAGGAACAGCTCAAGGTCATCCAGCAGGAGCTGGGCCTGACCAAAGACGACCGCAGCGCTGACCTGGAGCAGTTCGAACAGCGTCTCGAAGGCAAGACGTTGCCAGCCCAGGCTCGTAAGCGCATTGATGAAGAGATGGGCAAGCTGGCCATTCTGGAAACCGGCTCGCCTGAATATGCCGTCACCCGCAATTACCTGGACTGGGCTACTGCCCTGCCTTGGGGGGTGTATGGCAACGACAAGCTCGACCTCAAGCATGCCCGCAAGGTGCTCGATGCGCACCACGCCGGCCTGGGTGACATCAAGGAACGTATCCTCGAGTTCCTGGCCGTCGGTGCCTGGAAAGGCGAAATCAGCGGTTCGATCGTGCTGCTGGTGGGCCCGCCCGGGGTCGGCAAGACCAGCATCGGTAAGTCCATCGCCGAATCCCTGGGCCGGCCGTTCTATCGCTTCAGTGTCGGCGGCATGCGTGACGAAGCAGAAATCAAGGGGCACCGGCGCACCTACATCGGCGCACAGCCCGGCAAGCTGGTGCAGGCGCTGAAAGACGTCGAAGTGATGAACCCGGTGATCATGCTCGACGAGATCGACAAGATGGGCCAGAGCTACCAGGGCGACCCAGCCTCGGCCTTGCTGGAAACCCTGGACCCGGAGCAGAACGTCGACTTCCTGGACCATTACCTGGACTTGCGCCTGGACCTGTCGAAGGTGTTGTTCGTGTGTACCGCCAACACCCTCGACTCTATCCCCGGGCCGCTGCTCGACCGCATGGAAGTGATCCGGCTTTCCGGCTACATCACCGAAGAAAAGCTGGCCATCGCCAAGCGTCACCTGTGGCCCAAACAGCTGCAAAAGGCCGGTGTGGCCAAGACCAGCCTGAGCATCAGCGACAGCGCGCTGCGCACGGTGATCGAAGGTTACGCACGAGAGGCCGGCGTGCGGCAGCTGGAAAAACAGCTGGGCAAGCTGGTACGCAAGGCCGTGGTCAAGCTGCTGGAGGACCCCACCGCCAAGCTCAAGATTGGCCCCAAGGACCTGGAAGCTGCGCTGGGCATGCCCGTATTCCGCAGCGAGCAGGTTCTGGCAGGCAAAGGCGTGATCACCGGCCTTGCCTGGACCAGCATGGGTGGCGCCACCCTGCCGATCGAGGCGACACGCATCCACACCCTCAGCCGTGGGTTCAAGCTCACCGGCAAGCTGGGCGACGTCATGAAGGAGTCTGCCGAAATCGCCTACAGCTATGTCAGCTCCAACCTCAAGCAGTTTGGCGGTGACGCAGGCTTCTTCAACGAGGCATTCATCCACCTGCACGTGCCCGAAGGTGCAACGCCGAAGGATGGGCCGAGCGCCGGCATCACCATGGCCAGTGCCCTGCTGTCACTGGCCCGGGACCAGGCGCCGAAGAAGGGGGTTGCCATGACGGGCGAGCTGACCCTGACCGGCCAGGTACTGCCCATTGGTGGCGTGCGGGAAAAAGTGATTGCGGCACGCCGGCAGAAGATTCACGAATTGATCCTGCCCGAGCCCAACCGTGGAGACTTCGAAGAGCTACCGGACTACCTGCGTGAAGGGCTGACAGTGCATTTTGCCAAGCGCTTTGCCGACGTGGCCAAGATACTGTTCTGACACCTTTAAAGGGCTGCTCGCGCAGCCCTTTTACCCACTCGACCGCTCAGTGGATGCAACAATCGGTTATTCTCAGGCCGTCGCCAGCCTCTGGAGCCGCTATGTCCAGCTATCGCCTACTTGCCCCTGTGGGGCTACTGCTTTTGTCTGCCTGCGCGCAGCACCCTACCCAGCCCGTCGAGCTCGATGCCGAGAGCGAATGCCCCGTGTACCTGAAGGTGGGCCAAGCCTTGAGCCTGTCCCTGCCCAGCAACCCGTCTACCGGCTACCGATGGCAGGTAGAGTCAGCTGCCCAACCGGCGCTCGAAAGCCTGGGCCCGGAGGTGTACAGCGCCCCACAAGAAGAAGACGTGGTGGGCAGCGCCGGCCTTTCGACCTGGCGCTTCCAGGCCAGCACCCCGGGCAAAGCCGTTTTACGGCTGGTGTACCAACGGCCTTGGGAAAAACAGGTGCCCCCCGTACAGACCTTCGACTGCAAGGTCGTGGTGCGCTGAGCGTTCAACTGCGGTCATAGGCCTGCTGTACTGCTTTGAGGTACTCGCAGAGATCGTGAAGCGTCAGCGTTGCAGCTTCCAACGCCATGCCCGCAGTGAGTTTTTCGGCCTGTGCCTGCCAGTGCACTTCAACCTTGCGCAGTTCACCCAGCCACGCCTGCTTCAAGGCTTCAAGGCCAGAAAGCTCGGTGACGGCTTGCAGTTCGGTCTTGGCGTCCTGCAATGCACGTTGCACCAACTGCAGGTCGTTTGAAGCCTCGTCGATCTTCACCTGCAAGCGTGCATGGGCGTTGCTCAGGTCGTTGAAGGTTCTGCCACCTTCCAACACATCAGCATACTTGGCCAACTTGGCCGTTACCGACTTGAGCAACCCGGCATCGACCTTCGGGTCCTTGATCAGCCCCATCAGTTGGTCGATTTCTTCATCGCTGGGAATCAGGCCCTTGAAGGCGCTGGCGACCGAAGGCCGCTCGAAAACCTGGATAGCCTGCACCACGGCGGCGCGCTGTTCTCGCAGCGTAACCAGCCGCAAGTCGAAACCGCCCGCCTGCTCCTCCAGGCGATTGGCGCGTGATTGCAGGTGTGCCAGCGACTCAGGCAGCGCCGACAGCGAGTAGAGCTCCAGCCGCAGGTTGAAGCGAGCCAAGGTCGCATGGTGCTGGTTGAGCCGGGTCAGCACGTTCCCCAGCCTGGAGGGCGCATCCCCGGTGCGCGTGGAGGGGGCAAAATGCCGGTCCTCCAGCAGGACGATACCGCCGATCAGGCATTCCTTGAACGAGCGCTCCACCAGCAACAGCAAGTTTCGCAACTCATCAAGTTGTTCCCGCACCCGTGCAAGTACATGGCCGTCCCACATACTGATCAGCTCGAACATCTGTTCCTGCACCTGTTGCATCTTCATGAAATCGGGCAAGGCGGTTTTCAGGTTGACAACATCCATGTTAGGCATCCTCATATTCGTCGATCAATTCATTGAACAGCTCGGACAGGGTGTGGCAAATATTGCCGATCTTGGTCCAGGGCTTGATGACTTCTGAAAAATCGTGAACAAACGACTCGAGCTGCGTAATGGTATCCAACGCCTTGGCTTCTTCTACGGAGTTCTTGGCGTAGGAGGCCAGGTATAACCAGACATCGGCCAGGCGCTTGGTGGCGGCGGACAGGTCCTTGCAGCGGAACTGGAGGTCCCTGACCAGCGTCGAGACCCGCTCGAAATCTTCCATCGCTGGCACCATTTTCCCAAGCCGGCCGGCCAGTTCGTCACGTTCCTCGATCAAGGCATTCTTGCGCTTGCGAATTTTTTCGGCCCTGTCGCCAAACACACCACCGGTAATAATCAAGCCGATGGGGCCCAGTGCAATACCGGTGAAGGCGTACCCGACATTGGCATCGTATTCCGACTTCAACTGCTCGATCTGCTCATCCCATTGATCGAGCTGCTTGCGACGCTCGATGACGTCGGCGAGGGAGACAGTGTCGTCGAAGTGCCTCAACAGCCTGACCATACGGGGCTTCAGCTCGCGCTTGATCTCGTTGTTGAACCAGTTGGCCCGCCTGTCGACGTCATCAATCCGCCGCCCCGTATCTTCGATCTCCCGGACAATCTCATTGATACCCACTGCCAGAATAGCAGCGACCTGAGCCCGCTCGTCCTCGCTCAACGGACGGGTGTAAACATCCTCCCCCTGCTCGGCCCTACGCCGTTTGAGTGCGTTGAATACATCACTGCTTTCCAGGTTGCTCAACAGGGTGCCACCGCGGTTAACCAGGCTGTCGGCGAATGATTCGATCTCGGGGCCTAGCTGCTTGATGGTTCGCTCCAGGATGTCCCACTCATAGACATGACGGTGTAATGCTACATACAGGTCGTATACCTTGGTAGCATCAAGTCCAAGGGTGGCGTAGTCGAAATCATTTTCGATCTCTGCCTGCGTTCGGGGTAGCTGATGCACTTGATTGGCATACTGCTTAATAGCCTTGAGGTTCTCGGCGGTCAGCAATGTGCCTACCTGCTGACCGCCTTCTAATCGGCTCTCAATAAAAGCGAAATACTGTGCGGGCAGTGTCTTGACCCTGGAAATATTGTCCATCTGCTCTATGGGTGAATCGTCGTGCATAGCAATACCCCAATCATTCAATGAAGTCCCTGATGGTTTATTCATCAGGGCCATGAGCGGGGAGTATCAAACTTTCATACCGGCATCACATTCATCTGGCTAACTTATCAGTGTGCGAAAGTGCGCTGCAGCGGGTGTGAATAGCGGTACCCAGAAAGGTTGCCATGGCAAGAAGCCTGCCCATTCGATAAAATACGCCCCCGTTTTACCGTGCATCGAGCCCGCCGTGAGCCAACAACCCGACCGCCTCTTCGCCCAGCCCCTGGAGCAGGTACCCGACTTCGTCTTCAACGAAGACGTGGTGCAGGTGTTCCCGGACATGATCAAGCGCTCGGTCCCCGGCTACCCGACCATCGTCGAGAACCTGGGCGTGCTGGCCGCACGCTTCGCCCAGCCCGGCAGTGCCCTGTATGACCTGGGCGCATCGCTGGGGGCAGTCACCCAGGCGCTGCGCCGTCATGTGCGCAGCGACGGCTGCCGGGTGATCGCGGTGGACAATTCTGCCGCCATGGTCGAACGCTGCCGCCAGTACCTCACGGCCCAGGACTCGATGTTCCAGGAACTGTTGCCCGTGCAGGTGCTGGAAGCCGACATCCTCACACTGCCGTTCGAGCCTGCATCGGTGGTGGCGCTGAACTTCACGCTGCAGTTCATCGCCCCGGAGCAACGTCTGGAGCTGCTGGCGCGCATTCGCCAGTCACTGCTGCCCGGGGGCGCCCTGATCCTGTCCGAAAAACTCTGTTTCGCCGATGCCCAGCAACAGCGCCTGCTCAACGACCTGCACCTGGACTTCAAACGTGCCAACGGCTACAGCGAACTGGAAATCGCCCAGAAACGCAGTGCCATTGAAAACGTGATGCGCCCGGACACACTGGATACCCACCGCGAGCGCCTGCTGGCGGCCGGTTTTTCCAACGTGGTGCCGTGGTTCCAATGCCTCAATTTTGCCTCGTTGATAGCCCTGCCATGATTGATCTCTCCCCCCTTGTCCGCCGCCTGGCGGGCACGCCCCTGGCTAGCTGGTCACAAGGCCTGCAAGCGCAACTGGATGCAAAACTGGAAAAAGGCCACGGTGACCTGGACCGCTGGCGGGGCGCACTCGACGCCCTGCCTGCCCTGCAGGCCAGCCAGGTCGACCTGGTCAATGGCCTGCGCCTGGATTGCGCCTGCGATGACGCCAGCCGTGTGCAGATGCGCCAGGCACTGATGGGGCTCTCACCCTGGCGCAAAGGGCCCTTCGACCTGTTCGGCGTGCAGGTGGACACTGAATGGCGCTCGGACTGGAAGTGGTCGCGGGTGGGCCCGCACTTGAACCTGAAGGGCAAGCGCGTGCTCGATGTGGGCTGCGGTAATGGTTATTACCAATGGCGTATGCTGGGCGCGGGGGCCGACCTGGTGGTGGGTGTCGACCCCAACTGGCTGTTCTTTTGCCAGTTCCAGGCCGTGCAGCGCTACCTGCCAGACCTGCCCGCCTGGCACCTGCCGTTCGCACTGGAAGACCTTCCGGCCAACCTGGAGGGGTTCGATACGGTCTTCTCCATGGGCGTGTTCTACCACCGCCGCTCACCCATCGAGCACCTGCTTGCGCTCAAGGATTGCCTGGTCAAAGGGGGCGAACTGGTGCTGGAAACCTTGGTGATCGAAGGTGACGAACAGCAGGTGCTGGTGCCAGAAGACCGCTACGCACAGATGCGCAACGTGTGGTACTTGCCGTCGGTACCGGCGTTGGCGCGCTGGTTGCGGCGCGCCGGTTTCAGCGATGTGCGCTGCGTCGATGTCAGCGTCACGAGTGTGGAGGAACAGCGCAGCACGGAGTGGATGCGCTACCAGTCGCTCAGCGACTTCCTCGACCCTGACGACCATGGCAAGACCGTGGAAGGGCTGCCAGCGCCACGCCGGGCGACCCTGCTGGCGCGCAAGTGAATTGCCCGGCAGGCCGCAACTGATGGTTAGCGTGATGCAGCAAGAATCAGCGCTTTCATTTCCGCAACCGCAGCCTTGAAACCAACGAACAGGGCATGCGCCACCAAGGCATGGCCAATGTTCAGTTCGTTGATACCCTTGATCGCAGCGATGGCTTCGACATTGTGGTAATGCAGCCCGTGGCCGGCATTCACGATCAGGCCCTGGTCAATACCGAATGCGGCCCCCTGCACAATACGCTCAAGCTCCTGAGCCACCTCGGTGGGCGTGTGGGCATCGGCATAACGACCGGTGTGCAACTCGATGGCAGGGGCGCCGACCCGGCGCGAAGCTTCAATCTGCCGCTCGTCAGCATCGATGAACAACGACACTTCTGCCCCTGTGCGGGCCAGGCGCTCGACTGCGGCCTTGATACGCGCTTCCTGCCCGGCCACGTCCAGGCCACCCTCGGTGGTGAGTTCCTGACGCGTCTCGGGCACCAGGCAGATGTGGGCGGGGCGGAGTTTTTCGGCGAACGCCATCATCTCTTCGGTAACGCCCATCTCGAAGTTCATGCGCGTCTGCAGCACGTCCTTGAGCAGCAGCACATCGCGCTCCTGAATGTGGCGGCGGTCTTCTCGCAGGTGCACGGTGATGCCATCGGCGCCTGCTTCCTCGGCGTCCAGGGCTGCCTTGACCGGGTCAGGGTAGCGCGTGCCTCGGGCCTGACGCAGGGTTGCCACGTGGTCGATGTTGACGCCGAGAAGCATGCGGTTGCTGTGAGTCACGAAACGCTCTCCTAAGTTTGAGCGCTACAGCATACGTCGTGATCAGCGCTTGCGAAACAGTTCACGGCTAACCAGCGGCCTTGCCCCCAGGTGAACCGCCAGCGCCTGACGCATCAGGCGCTTGGCAGCCAGCAGTGCACCGGGTACATCCCAATCAGCCTCGGCCAACGCCAGTAATTCTGCACCGCCAAACAGGCCAGGCTGTACCAGCTCCACCCGCTCCAAGCCCGCATCCACCCGCAGGCGGTAACGGCCCTCGGCAGTAATAGGCTGGTCATTGACGTCGTTTTGCAGCGAGAAGGCATAGCCCAGCTCATCCAACAGCCGCCACTCAAATGCCCGTAGCAGCGGTTCCAGCGCGCGCCCAGCCACCAGCGCCTGCAGGGTCTGGGCATAGTGGTCGAACAGTTCGGGGGACGGCGCCTCGGCCGGTAGCAGGCGCATGAGCAGCTCGTTGAGGTACAAACCGCTGAATACCGCATCGCCATGCAGCCAGAGCGCAGTGCCGGCCCCTTCCAACCGGCCGACTGTCTTGAGTTCACCCCGCCCGCGCAACTCGACCTCCAGGGGGACGAAGGGGCGCACCAGGCTGCCACCCTTACCCCGTGCACGGCGCAGAACTGCACGTACGCGACCTTGCGGGGTATAGAAGTCCACCAGCGCACTGGTTTCCTTGTAGGCCCGGCTATGCAGCACGTAGGCAGGCTGCCCGACTGGTTGATCCATGGAGGGTCACTTGCTCGAGGTTTCGAGCCCTAGGGAAGCGGCTAGGCCGAGGGGCAAGCCGCTATTGCAACAGCGTCAGAGGTCGCCGTAACCCAGCGAGCGCAAGGCACGTTCATCGTCAGACCAGCCGCCCTTCACCTTGACCCACAGGTTGAGCATGACCTTGGCGTCGAACAGCACTTCCATGTCCTTGCGTGCGTCGGAGCCGATGCGCTTGATACGCTCGCCCTTGTCGCCAATGATGATTTTCTTCTGGCCATCCCGCTCGACCAAGATCAGCGCATGGATGTGCAGCACGTGGCCCTGCTGCTTGAATTCCTCGATCTCGACCGTGATCTGATAGGGCAATTCTGCACCCAGCTGGCGCATGATTTTCTCGCGCACCAGTTCGGCGGCCAGGAACCGGCTGCTGCGGTCAGTGATCTGGTCTTCCGGGAAGAAATGCTCGTTTTCCGGCAGGTGCTTGGCGATCAACGCTTCCAGCGACTCGAGGTTATGCCCCTGCTGCGCAGAAATAGGCACGATCTCGGCATTCGGCAATTGCGTCTGCAGCCATTGCAGGTGCGGGATCAGCTCGGCCTTCTCGTCCATGCGGTCGGTCTTGTTGACCGCCAGGATGACCGGCCCGGTCACGTACTGCACGCGCTCGAGCACCAATTGGTCTTCGTCTGTCCAACGGGTACGGTCCACTACGAAGATCACCACATCGACATCCTTCAGGGCGGCCGAGGCGTTGCGGTTCATGTAGCGGTTCAAGGCTTTGTCGTTGGCCTTGTGCATGCCGGGGGTATCGACGTAGATGGCCTGCACGTCACCCTCGGTTTTGATGCCGAGCATGTTGTGGCGCGTGGTCTGCGGCTTGCGCGAGGTAATGGCCAGCTTCTGACCCAGGATGTGGTTGAGCAGCGTCGACTTGCCGACGTTCGGCCGGCCAACGATGGCGACGTAGCCACAACGGGTCGGGGTGTTCTCAGTCATTGCCATTCTCCACGCCCAGGGCGATCAGTGCGGACGCGGCAGCGACTTGCTCGGCGATACGCCGGCTGACGCCCTGACCACGGCTCTTGTTGTTCAGCAGCACCACTTCGCACTCGACGAAGAAGGTACGGCAATGGGGTTCGCCCTGGATATCCACCACTTCATAACGCGGCAGCTCACAGCTGCGCGACTGCAGGAACTCTTGCAGGCGGGTTTTCGGGTCTTTGTTGGTGTCGACCAGCGTCAGGCCTTCGAATTCGTTGGCCAGCCACGCCAGCACACGCTCGCGGGCGGTTTCCATGTCGGCATCCAGGTAGATGGCGCCAATCAGGGCTTCCAAGGCATCGGCCAGGATCGATTCCCGGCGGAAGCCGCCGCTCTTGAGCTCACCGGAGCCCAGGCGCAGGTATTCGCCCAAGTCAAAACCACGAGCCAGGCGGGCCAGGGTTTCACCCTTGACCAACCGTGCCCGCAGGCGCGACAGCTGGCCCTCGCGGGCCTGCGGGAAGCGCTCGTACAGAGCCTCGCCCGCAACAAAATTAAGAATGGCGTCGCCTAGAAACTCCAGGCGCTCATTGTTGCGCCCGGCGTAGCTGCGGTGGGTCAAGGCCAGGAGCATCTGGTCCTGGTCCTTGAAGGTGTAACCGAGCTTTCGCTCAAGATGGGCAAGGGAAGCACTCATGCGACCACCCGATCGTTGTTAAACGCGTTGTTCAAATCAACATCCTGAAAGACTGTTTGGCTGTGGCGGCCGCGACGTGCGGCGAATCTCCCATCCCTGAGACACAGCCTATGTCAGAAATGCATTCGGCGCTGTCTGCTGGACAGCGCCGAAGGGTATCAATGGATCAGGCCGACCCGCGAAAGGTTGGGCAGGTGGCTGAGTTTCGGCTCAGGCCAGCTCATCCAGACGGCAAATGCCTTGCCGACAATGTTGCGGTCCGGAACCATGCCGTGCAGTTCTTTGGGAATATTCGGGTCATCCCAGTAGCGGCTGTCGTTGGAGTTGTCGCGGTTGTCGCCCATCATGAAGTAATGGCCTGCTGGCACGGTCCATTGCTGGTCCGGTGGCATGCGATAACGGCTCATCTCCTTGCGGATCAGGTGCTCGGCAGCACCGAGTTTTTCCTTGTACAGCTCTGCGCTACCCAAGGTGCCCGGCTCGGTGCCCACCAGTTGCTCGGCAATGGGCTGGCCATTGACGAACAGACGCTTGTCATTGGTGTAACGGATCTGGTCACCTGGCAGGCCAACCACACGCTTGATGTAGTTGACATTCGGATCGCTCGGGTAGCGGAACACCATCACATCGCCCCGCTGAGGGTCACCGATTTCGATCACCTTCTTGTCAATCACCGGCAGGCGAATGCCGTAGGAGAACTTGTTCACCAAGATGAAGTCGCCCACTTCCAAGGTCGGCTTCATCGACCCCGAAGGGATCTGGAACGGCTCAACCAGAAACGAGCGCAGCACCAGCACGATGAACAACACCGGGAAGAACGACTTGCCGTACTCGACCAGCAACGGCTCCTTGTTCAGGCGCTCGACCACCGCTACTTCCGGCTGGCTTACGCTGCCCTGATAGTTAGCGATGGCTGCACGACGCCGCGGCGCCAGGAACAGCAAGTCGATCAAGCCAAGCAGACCGCATACGAACACGGCGATGACGAGCAACAGCGGGAAATTTAGCGACATAGGACCTAGCTATCCAACCTGAGCACGGCGAGGAAGGCTTCTTGTGGAATCTCCACGTTGCCCACCTGTTTCATGCGTTTCTTACCGGCCTTCTGCTTCTCCAGCAGCTTTTTCTTACGGCTAACGTCGCCACCGTAACATTTGGCCAGTACGTTCTTTCTGAGTGCCTTGACAGTGGTCCGGGCAATGATCTGGCCGCCAATGGCTGCCTGGATCGCCACATCGAACATCTGCCGAGGAATCAGCTCCTTCATCTTCTCGGTCAGCGCACGGCCTTTGTAGGCTGCGTTGTCGCGGTGCACGATCAATGCCAGGGCGTCGACTTTGTCACCGTTGATCAACACATCCAGCTTGACCAGGTTGGCCGACTGATAGCGATCAAAATGATAATCCAGCGAAGCATAGCCGCGGCTGGTGGATTTGAGGCGGTCGAAGAAGTCCAGCACCACCTCGTTCATCGGCATATCGTAGCGCACCTGCACCTGGCTACCGAGGAACTGCATGTCACGCTGCACGCCGCGCTTTTCGATGCACAGCGTGATCACGTTACCCAGGTGTTCCTGAGGCACCAGAATAGTCGCGGTGACGATCGGTTCACGGAAGTCTGTGACGGCAGAGACGTCCGGAAGCTTCGACGGGTTGTCGACGATAATGGTTTCACCGGTTTTCAGTTCCAGCTCGTAAATCACGCTGGGCGCCGTGGTGATCAGGTCCAGGTCGTACTCACGCTCCAGGCGCTCCTGAATGATCTCCATGTGCAGCATGCCCAGGAAGCCGCAGCGGAAACCGAAGCCCAGTGCATCGGAGCTTTCCGGCATGTACTGCAGCGACGAGTCGTTCAGCGTGAGCTTCTGCAGCGCGTCGCGGAAGTCTTCGAAGTCATCCGAGCTGACCGGGAACAGGCCGGCGTAGACCTGCGGTTGAATTTTCTTGAAGCCTGGCAGCACCTGCACTTCAGGCGTGGTGGACAGCGTCAGGGTGTCGCCCACTGGCGCACCATGAATGTCCTTGATGCTGGCGATGATGAAGCCTACCTCGCCCGCCTTCAGGTCGGCGGTCTGGGTGTGTTTCGGGGTGAACACACCGACGCTGTCGACCAGGTGCAGCTTGCCGGTGGACTTGACCAGGATCTTGTCGCCTTTCTTGACGCGGCCGTGGCGCACACGCACCAGCGAGACTACGCCCAGGTAGTTGTCGAACCAGGAATCGATGATCAGCGCCTGCAACGGCGCGTCGATGTCGCCCTCGGGTGCCGGGATGGTATGCACCAGGCGCTCGAGCACTTCGTCCACGCCCATGCCGCTCTTGGCACTGCAGGCCACGGCGTCGGTAGCATCGATGCCGATGATCTTCTCGATCTCGTCCTTCACCCGGTCCGGGTCGGCCTGGGGCAGGTCCATCTTGTTCAGCACCGGCATGACCTCAAGGCCCTGCTCGATTGCTGTGTAGCAGTTGGCTACGGACTGTGCCTCGACACCCTGGCCCGCGTCGACCACCAGCAAGGCACCTTCACAGGCTGCCAGCGAACGCGAAACCTCGTAGGTGAAGTCGACGTGGCCGGGGGTGTCGATGAAGTTGAGCTGGTAGACCTTACCGTCCTGGGCCTTGTAGTTGAGCGTAACGCTGTGGGCCTTGATGGTGATGCCGCGCTCGCGCTCCAGGTCCATGGAATCGAGGACCTGGGCTTCCATTTCGCGCGCCGTCAGGCCACCGCACATCTGAATGAAACGGTCGGCCAGCGTCGACTTGCCATGGTCGATGTGGGCGATGATGGAGAAATTGCGGATATGACTCAAATCACTCACAGGTCAACACTCGAAAAGGCTGCGAGCCGGACGCCCGCCGAAAAATAGCCGGCAATTGTACCTTAAGCAGCTGGCAGATGGGAGATTCCTCTGCCCAACCGTCGGCAGCATCCGCCAGCCCAATTGTGAACATTCATGAAAAAGGGCAGCCATCGCTGCCCTTCTTCGCCTGTCAAAACGCCTTATTCAGCGAGCTTGAAGGTAATGAAGCTGGCGCGACCCTGCCGCAGTACCCGCATGGACACCGAACGGTTTTTCGGCAGTTCCTTGGCGATCTGCGTGAACTCCTTGGCCGAACCGATGGCCTGGTTGTTCAGGTGGCTGATGACATCACCGGGACGCAGGCCAATCATGGCTGCCGGGCCATCCTGCACTTCCTTGATGACCACGCCGCCCTTGAGCTCCAGGGACTTCTTCTGCTCGGCGGTCAAGTCCGCCACGGCAACACCCAGGCGGTTGCTGCTGCGTTCCACGCTGGTGTCGCTGCCAGGGGCGATATCGGCATCGTCATCCGGCAGTGCACCCACGCTGATATCCAGGGTCTGGCGTTTGCCATTGCGGATGATGTCCAGTTTTGCCTTTTCGCCGTCCTTCAGGCCACCGACCAGGTGCGGCAGGTCGGCAGACATGACAATCGGCTGACCATTCATGCTGAGGATCACATCACCTACCTGCAGGCCACCCTTGGCTGCCGGGCCGTTTTCGAGTACCTGGGCCACCAGGGCACCGGCGGGTTTTTCCAGGCCGAACGACTCGGCCAGGTCCTTATTGACCTCTTGGATAACCACACCCAGCCAGCCACGGCTGACCTTGCCGTCTTTTTTCAGCTGATTGGACACGTCGATGGCCACGTCGATCGGGATGGCGAACGACAGCCCCATGAAACCACCGGAACGGGTGAAGATCTGCGAGTTGATACCCACTACCTCGCCTTTCATGTTGAACAGCGGGCCACCCGAGTTACCCGGGTTGATGGCCACATCGGTCTGGATGAACGGCACATAGGTGTCATTTGGCAAGGTCCGGCCTTTGGCGCTGACGATGCCTTTGGTGACCGAGTGATCGAAGCCGAACGGCGAACCGATGGCCAGCACCCACTCACCGACCTTCAGCTTTTCGGAATCCCCCAGCTTGACGGTCGGCAGGTTCTTGCCCTCGACCTTGAGCAGGGCTACGTCGGTACGCGGGTCGGTACCCACCAGCTTGGCCTGCAATTCACTGCGGTCAGACAGGCGCACGATGATTTCGTCGGCATCGGCCACAACGTGGTTGTTGGTCAGCACATAGCCGTCGCTGGAAATGATGAAGCCCGAGCCGAGCGACTGCGCCTCGCGCTGGCGATCGCCACGCGGGGAGCGCGGCTGCTGGGGCATGTTGCGCTCGAAGAACTCGCGGAACATCGGCGGCAGGCCTTCGAGGTCAGGCATCTGCCCAGCGGCAATGCGGCGGTCCGGCAGCTTCTGCTTGGTACTGATGTTGACCACAGCCGGCGAAGCCTGCTCGACCAGCGTGGTGAAGTCCGGCAGGGCTTCCTCGGCCTGGGCGGTCAGCACCTGGCCGAGCATCAGCACAGCAGCGAACAGCGATAGATAGGATTTCAAGCGTGGTATTGACATACGGCTCCCGTCACAACGAGCGGTAGTTTAGAAAGGCCCCTGCACGACGCAGCAAAAGGTCAGGCTCCCAGAAGCCTGACCTATAGAAAATTTGCCGACGGATTGCAAATGACAATGCGTTAATTTCGTTTCAAAAGCCTGCACAGCGTGTGTGCAGTGCCCGCCGTCATTGACTGGCCTGGGCATCCTGCGGCCGCATCGACAATGCCACGCGCTCTGCTGTACCCAGGGGTATTTCCCCTACCACGGTTACCATCACCTTGCCCTTCGGCGTGTTCAGGCGACGCGACACAGCTGAAGTCGGGCCCAGCTGGGTACGAACATCGGCACCCGCTTCGTCCTTCACAGGCTCAAGGAACACCGAGAACCTGGCCAGGCCGTCGTCATACATCAGGGTACTTACCGTGCTGCCCTTCCCTGGCTCGCGACGGACGGCGCTGTTGATCAGCTCGAAGCCAGGCGGCAGCCAGTCTGAGCGCCAGCCAGAAACAGGGCTGCCCGCTGGCGCGGCGGCCGCAACCGGCTTGCACGAAGCGCTGGGGTGCAGATCGTTATCAGAAGGCACCTTGGGCTCAAGGCGGGTCATCTGGAAGCGCTCCAGCAGCTGGCCTTTCTCGTTGAGCATCAGCGAGCGAAGCGGCAACCCGGTCTGGCGATCCAGATTCAGTTCGAAACCGTAGCGGTGCTGGTCGCGTGGCGTGAGGGTGATAACTACAGCATCACGCCCAGCCACCCGAGACTTGCCCGACATGGCCAGGTCGTACCAGCCCATCAGTTTCAGAGGGTCCAGCACACGCGGGGCAGTGTCGGGCGGCGCCGTCACATCACTGGCAAGGCCGCCACCTACACACCGTACCTTGCCGTCGACGCGCACAATTTCCTGGGCGGTGCCGTCGAGCTGCAGCAGCCGCTCGCTGACGTTGCCGCCTTGGACCTTGTGCCAGATATCGTGGGAAGAGAAGCTACCGTTGCGTTCGTAGACGAATGAGCCCTGATAGCTCTGGGTTTGCTCGGCTTGTGCCAGCTTGGTAAGCCACTCGTTCGCCTCGGGCGACGAGTTGGCTGCCAACGCTGGCACCGCCATGCAGCTGCAGACCAGCAGCGACAGAAGGGGTAGCGCGCGCATGGTCCTCCCTACTTAACGATTTTCCAGGCTGGCTGCGCGAGCGTAAGGCAAAGCGGTTTCAGTCCCTTTCAGCGCGGACTCCTGAGCGTGCTGGCGCAGGTAGCCCGGCAGGCGCTGGTCCCAGCCAGCCTGGTTCTGCAACACACCGTTGGCCATCGGGCCGGTAGCCTGCTCGCTGCTTTCGCTATAGCCAGCCAGCACTGCCGGGCCCTGAGCCTGCGGAACAGTTACACCCTGCTGGGCAGGTTGCTGGGCGGCCAGCTCGGCACCGGTGATGTCGTCCTGGTTGTACATGCGCACACCTGCCAGCACAGCAAGGGTGACGGAGGCTGCAACAGCCAGGCGGCCGACAGTACGCCATGGGCCTTGCTTGACCTTGACCGGCACGGCCTCATCAGCCAGTGCTGCGGACACGGCCGAGGCGATGTCCAGGTTAGGCAGCAACAATTCCTTGTGCATGGCTGCGCGGGCAACCTGGTAGCGCGACCAGGTGGCACGGGTTTCGGCTTCGTCGACGGCGTTCAACACCCGACGCAGTTCCAGTTCATCCGCTTCGTTATCCATCACCGCGGACAGCGATTCCTGCAAAGCTTCACGACTCATGGCTGTTCCTCTCTTGGCTGTAGCCGCTGTCTCAGGTTTCCTGCAACAAAGGCTGCAGGGCTTTATCTATGGCCTCCCGAGCGCGGAAAATCCGAGAGCGCACGGTACCCACCGGACATTGCATGACACTGGCAATGTCTTCATAACTCAGTCCGTCGAACTCACGCAGGGTCAATGCCGTACGCAGGTCCTCCGGGAGCTGCTGGATGGTCCGATGGACGGTGCCTTCGATTTCATCCCGCAACAACGAGCGCTCTGGAGACTCAAGATCCTTGAGGCCATGATCGCCATCGTAAAACTCCGCGTCCTCGGAGCTCACATCACTGTCTGGTGGCCGCCTACCGCGTGACACCAGGTAATTTTTCGCCGTGTTGATGGCGATACGGTACAGCCACGTATAGAACGCACTGTCACCGCGAAAGTTGCCAAGCGCACGGTACGCCTTGATAAAGGCTTCCTGTGCAACATCCTGGGCTTCGTGGGTGTCGTGGACAAACCGCACGATCAACCCGAGAATCTTGTGCTGATACTTCAGCACCAACAGATCGAAAGCTCGCCTGTCACCACGCTGCACACGCTCGACAAGCTGCTGATCCTCTTCCTGGGTTAGCATGAACACTCCTCGGTAAACTCGAAGGAGCGCTGCAATGGCCATCGCTCAGGCTTGCAACCATAGACTCGGGCTTTGCGCAAAAGTTCTCCCCTCCAAGCAAGTTTCCTGCAGCCCTTGATCGGCGTGCACGGAAGACGTAGCACGGAACTGACCGGCAACGTCGATAATCAGGTTACGAATACGCAGGTGTGAGCCCGTTGGGAGCTACCGCCGTGCGTCGCCGCGGCAAATTGTTGGCGTGCAGGCAGCCTTCATAGGATTTCCGGCGACGCCGGAAAGTTCCCACGAAGGTTGCCGCTACCTGGCAAGTGGCATGGAAATTGGCTACCTGAGGCTGCTATAAAGGCAACCCGGCCAGGTTCACGATAGTTTCACAATGCCATCGGCGCGTGACTATTGTGCCGCGCCCTTCCAGAAGATTACTAGTGTCCCGACATGAGCCAACAATTCCAACATGATGTCTTGGTGATCGGCAGCGGCGCTGCGGGTCTCAGCCTGGCACTGAACCTGCCCGGCAACTTGCGCGTTGCCGTGCTCAGCAAGGGCGACCTGGCCAATGGCTCGACCTTCTGGGCCCAGGGCGGTGTAGCAGCGGTACTGGACGACACCGACACGGTACAGTCCCACGTCGAAGATACGCTCAATGCCGGCGGCGGCCTGTGCAATGAAGCGGCCGTGCGTTTTACCGTCGAGCACAGCCGCGAAGCCATCGAATGGCTGATCGAACAGGGCGTGCCTTTCACCCGGGACGACCACCACGGCGTCGACGACGGTGGCTTCGAGTTCCACCTTACCCGCGAGGGCGGCCACAGCCACCGGCGGATCATCCACGCCGCAGACGCCACGGGTGCCGCCATCTTCACCACTCTGCTCGCTCAAGCCAGGCAGCGCCCCAACATCGAGCTGCTGGAACAGCGCGTAGCGGTAGACCTGATCACCGAGCGGCGCCTGGGCCTTGCCGGCGAGCGTTGCCTGGGGGCCTATGTACTGGATCGCAACACGGGCCAGGTCGATACCTACGGCGCCCGGTTCACGGTGCTTGCGACAGGCGGTGCAGCCAAGGTTTATCTCTACACCAGCAACCCGGACGGTGCCTGCGGCGACGGCATCGCCATGGCCTGGCGTGCAGGTTGCCGGGTGGCGAACCTGGAGTTCAACCAGTTCCACCCCACCTGCCTCTACCACCCACAGGCCAAGAGTTTTCTGATAACCGAGGCGCTGCGTGGAGAAGGCGCCCTGCTGCGCCTGCCCAACGGCGAGCGCTTCATGCCGCGGTTCGACCCGCGTGAGGAACTGGCGCCGCGGGACATCGTGGCCAGGGCGATCGACCACGAGATGAAGCGCCTTGGGGTGGACTGCGTGTACCTGGACATCACGCACAAGCCTGCGGAATTCATCAAGAGCCATTTCCCGACGGTATACGAGCGCTGCCTGGGCTTTGGTATCGACATCACGCGTCAACCAATCCCGGTGGTGCCGGCGGCACATTACACCTGTGGCGGGGTGATGGTGGATGAGCGTGGCCATACGGATGTGCCGGGGCTTTATGCCATTGGCGAAACGAGCTTTACCGGGCTGCATGGCGCCAACCGCATGGCCAGCAATTCGCTGCTGGAATGTTTCGTCTACGGCCGCGCGGCGGCAGCGGACATTCAGGCGCACCTGGAAGCGGTGCCCATGCCGGTGGCATTACCGGGGTGGGACGCGAGCCAGGTGACGGATTCGGACGAGGACGTGATCATTGCGCATAACTGGGACGAGTTACGGCGGTTCATGTGGGACTACGTGGGGATCGTACGGACCAGCAAACGGTTGCAGCGGGCCCAGCATCGGGTAAGGCTGCTGCTGGATGAGATTGACGAGTTCTACAGTAATTACCGGGTGAGCAGGGATTTGATAGAACTGCGGAACTTGGCGCAGGTGGCGGAGCTGATGATTTTATCGGCGATGCGGCGGAAGGAGAGTCGGGGGTTGCATTATACGTTGGATTATCCTGGAGTGCTGGGGGAGGCCAAGGATACTGTGCTGAGTCCCGGGGAAGTTTGAATCAGATTAGTTGCGTCTCAAGCGGAATAACATTCTTTAGCGCAGGTGGCGCTTAGTCACCTTTCCGCCCTTACGGCGGGTTACTTTGGTCGCGGCCAAAGTAACCAAAGCCGCCCCGCTCCCG
>NZ_JACVVH010000071.1:0-19018 GCF_016647865.1 Pseudomonas sp. S60
CGGCGCATCGCGAGCTGCGCTCGCTCCTACGTTTGTTTCGGGCCAATTATTGCTTTGGGGGTTGTACGCAAAGGAGTTCACGCCCAGTGAGCTCGATCAAGCAACACCGGCCCTGCACTTCCAGCTCCTGCAACCCTTCCCCAGGCTCCAGCCGCAAGCAGTCGTACAAGCCCAACCGCTGCGTGTCCGCGCCTGTGACCGCCACTTCCACCCCACTGGCGGCGGCGAACAGCAGTATCACAGACGCCGAGCTGTACAGCCGGGTGGTGCCCTCCAGCCATTGCAGGCGCGCCTGATACCGCAGCGGGGCATAGATCAGGTTGAAGTCACGGATAGCGCCACCCAGCAGCGTGCAACTCACCTGGCTGGCGCCGTTGAAAGCAAACGCATCGAACGGCAACAGCGGTCGGCTGGACTGCCCGTCCACCAGCAGGCGCATGCCCTCGCCCTGCAGCACGGTGATGACCCGCTGATAACCGACGAAGGCAGAAAAACCACCGGACGCCTCGATATCAGCAATCGACAGCCGCCAGCCAAACCCCTCCAGGCCCTCGCCATCGTCGCGGGTGATTTCTTCGGTGAAACCGCCGCCGTTCTTCCAGGGCATGCGTGGGTAGTCGCCTGCGCGCAACACCTGCAAGCGGCTCATTTGCTGAACCGCCCTTCCAGGCGATGACGTGAGCCAGGGTGAATCAGCCGCGCAGCCGTGACCGGCTGCCGACCCGACCAGGTGCGGCGGCGAATGAGCAGGCAAGGTTCGCCACGCTCGATCTGCAACAGGCGGCACTCCTCAGGCTCGGCAAGAATCGCCTCCACCACATGCTCGCCCTCGGTCAGTGGCGCGACCTGCGACAAATAGGCGTAAGGCGTCTGCCGGGTGAAGTCCTGTTTCAGGTAGTCCGGCGCGATGGCCGCGTTGACGTAGCGGTCCTCGATCTGCACCGGCGTGCCGTTCTCGAAATGCACGATCAGCGAGTGGAACACCCGCTGCCCCTCACGCATGTCCAGCGCCAGCGCCCGTTCGGAACCCGCCGCCTCTTCGGCCAGGGTAATCACCTGGCAGCTGTGCTGGTGACCACGGGCAGCGATTTCGTCGGCGATATTGTTGACTTCAAACAGCGCCGAACGCCCTTTGGGCTCGGCCACGAAGGTGCCCACGCCCTGCATGCGCACCAGCAGGCCCTCGGCGGTAAGCTCACGCAAGGCGCGGTTGATGGTCATGCGGCTGAAGCCCAGCTGGTTGACCAGCTCGCTCTCCGAAGGCACGCGGTGATGCGGCGGCCAGCTGCCATTGTCGATCTGCTGGGCGATCATCTGCTTGACCCGCGCATACAGCGGCGCCGGGCCCTCGCCCATCTGGGCAACCAGCGCGGAGACAGGAGGTGTCGGCACGGCGTGGATCCTTGTCGATAGAAATGAACGGTAGCTTGCCGCAGTTTACCCGGCAGGCAAACAGCTGTATATGTATATACAAGCTAATAACAACAGGATTCCTGCCGATGTCCACCTACTTTGCCGAGCGCGCCCTGCTGCCCACCGGCTGGGCCCGCGACGTGCTGATCGAGGTGGCCAGCACTGGCCACATAGCCCGCATCGAGGCTGGGGCATCGCCCGCGGGTGCCGAGCAGGTGAAGGGGCCGCTGCTGCCCGGCATGCCAAACCTGCACTCCCACGCGTTTCAACGGGCCATGGCAGGCCTGGCGGAAGTGGCAGGCAACCCTAATGACAGCTTCTGGACCTGGCGCGACCTGATGTACCGCCTGGTCGGGCAGATCAGCCCCGAGCAGTTGCAGGTCATCGCACGCCAGTTGTACATCGAAATGCTCAAAGCCGGTTATACCTCGGTCGCTGAATTCCACTACGTGCACCACGCCCCGTCCGGCCAGGCTTACGACGACCCGGCCGAGCTGTCCCGGCGTATCAGCGCAGCGGCAGCCGACAGCGGTATTGGTCTCACCTTGTTGCCGGTGCTTTACAGCCACGCAGGTTTCGGCGGCCAGGCACCGAGCGAGGGGCAGCGGCGCTTCATCAACACCACCGGGCACTACCTGGAACTGCAATCGCGGCTGGCCCTGCTGATGGCAGCGCAACCCGCGCAGCGCCTGGGCCTGTGCTTCCATTCGCTGCGGGCAGTAACGCCCGGGCAAATCGCCGATGTACTGACCGCCAGCGACCCACACTGCCCGGTACATATCCACATCGCCGAACAACAGAAAGAAGTGGACGACTGCGTGGCCTGGAGCGGCCTGCGGCCGTTGCAATGGCTGCATGAGCATGTGCAGGTGGACCCGCGCTGGTGCCTGGTGCATGCCACCCATGCCGAGCCCCACGAAGTCACCGCCATGGCCCGCAGCGGCGCAGTGGCCGGGCTGTGCCTGACCACCGAAGCCAACCTGGGTGACGGGATATTCCCGGCGGTGGATTACCTGGCCCAGGGCGGGCGCCTGGGTATCGGCTCGGACAGCCACGTATCACTGAGCGTGGTGGAAGAACTGCGCTGGCTGGAGTATGGCCAACGCCTGCGTGACCAACGGCGCAACCGCCTGCATGGCCGCGAACAACCCATGGTGGGCCGCACACTGTACGACGCGGCCCTTGCAGGTGGGGCCCAGGCGCTGGGGCAACCGGTTGGCGAGCTGGCGGTTGGCAAACGCGCCGACTGGCTGGTACTGGACGGGCACGACCCTTACATCGCAACCGCGAACGGCGATGCCATTCTCAACCGCTGGCTGTTCGCGGGTGGCGACCGCCAGGTACAGGACGTGATGGTCAACGGCCAGTGGGTGGTGCGCCAGGGGCATCACGCCCAGGAAGAGGCCAGTGCACAGGCCTTTACCCAGGTGTTGCGCGAACTGTTGGGTTGAATGCAGCGGGGCTGCCTGGCAGCCCCACCCCGTCAATGCATCTTGACGATCTGCTGATCGGAAGCGCGCCAGACCAGCCGGCTGGTGTCGTAGCCCTGCTGGCGTGCCTTGGCCAGCAAGCTCTCCCGCTGCCAGGCCGGCAGGCTTTGCGTGCGTGACAGAATCCACAGGTATTTGCGGTCCGGGCTGCCGACGATGGCGGTGCGATAGCGGTCGTCTACGTACAGAATCCAGTAGTCGCCCTTGGCTACGCCCGGCACCAGCTTGGTGAACCAGTTGTCGAACTCTACCCACAGCTTGTCGGTGTGGCCGGGCTCCTGAACCGTGGCATGGCCTTCGGCGCGCAGCCACTCATCGCCCATCGTGCGGCAACGGTTGAGTACGCCAAAGGTGCCGTCCGGCTTCAGGTTGTAGTGGGCTTCGGACTGCTCGCAACCGGCCTGGTAGCGCATGGGTAGGCGCGCCAGCTCATACCACTTGCCCTGGTAACGCTTGAGGTCGACATTGCCAGCTGTCTTGGGCGCCAGCGGATCATGCGCAGAGCCGGCGCACCCCCCCAGCAACATGGCCAGGCAGACACCGATCAGCAGGTACAGACGCCTCATTTGAGACCCTGCCCGGAGTACATCAGCACCTTGTCAGAGGCGTACTGCACGCTGATGAAGCTCTTCTCGTCGCCCCACGTACAGCTGCTCATGCCCAGCGCGCCGGAGCACTCGGTAGGCGTGCCGAGCAACTGCTCGACCTCGGCCTTGTTCATACCGGCCTTGAGCCTGGAATAGTTTTCCTGGTTGATCTTGCTGCAGGCGGCCAGAACGACGCACAGCGACAACAGGGCGAGGGAACGCAACGACATGAGGGACACTCCTGACAATGGACACAGGCGAGTGGCCTGCAGTGGCCTTCGACGGGAAAAACGGTCCCAGGTTCCCTGATGCCGTGCTGCGGCGGGCACCAGGTAGGTGTGCGCTGGGCGCGACGGGGTGCGCGGCAGGCCCTGCGATATCGGCGTTTTTTTATGGGAAAGGGGGCGCTGGGCGCCCCATCGCGAGCTGCGCTCGCTCCTACGACGGCGGGGGTCAGAAGCGGGAGCCGGGCTCCAGCAGGAAGTCCATCTCTTCGCTGGTACTCGGCCGCTCCAGCACCAGGTTGCGGTGCGGGAACCGGCCAAAGCGCTCGATCACACGCTGATGCTGCTCGGCGTAATCCAGAAACCCTTCGAACAGCCGGCGGTTGGGCTCAGGCTGCTCTTCCAGCAGCATCTGATAACGTTCCACGCACAGGTTCTGCCAGTCCAGCACTTCGGCATGCTCCAGCACCAGCAGCACGAACACCCGCTGGATAGGCAGCAACTGGTAGTCCCAGCCCTTCTGCAAGCCTTGCATGGCCACCACCTGGGCACGACGATCGCCCTCGAAAGCACGCGGCGTGTCGCGGTAGAGCATGCGTGGCAACTGGTCCAGCAGTATCAGCAGGCCCAGCCAGCCCTGCGGGCTTTGCTGCCACTCGTCGAGCCCGCCCGCCAGGGCCTGCTCCACGAGTTCGCCGAACAGCGCGTGCGCCTCGGCATCATGCTGCTTGCCGAACCACTGCGCGCTTTTCTCGTCAGCCACGGCCTGGGCATTGCTGCCCCAACCGAACCACCACTCCAGCAACGGCTGCCAAGGTGCGAGCATGACTTACTCCTTGTGGTAGGCGGTTACGCGCTCGACCTCTTGCTTCGAGCCGAGGATCACCGACACACGCTGGTGCAGGCTGTCTGGCTGAATATCGAGGATGCGGTCGTAACCGTTGGTGGAAGCGCCGCCGGCCTGTTCGATGATGAACGACATCGGGTTGGCTTCGTACATCAGGCGCAGCTTGCCCGGCTTGCTTGGGTCGCGGGCATCACGCGGGTACATGAACAGGCCGCCACGGGTCAGGATGCGGTGCACGTCGGCAACCATCGAGGCGATCCAGCGCATGTTGTAGTTCTTCTTCAACGGCCCGGTTTCACCCGCCAGCAGCTCGTCCACATAACGCTGTACCGGGGCTTCCCAGTGGCGCTGGTTGGACATGTTGATGGCGAACTCCGCGGTGGTTTCAGGCACCTGGATGTTCTCATGCGTGAGCACGAAGCTGCCCAGCTCACGGTCCAGGGTGAAGCCTTTGACGCCGTTGCCCAGGGTCAGGATCAGCATGGTCTGCGGGCCATAGATGGCGTAACCCGCCGCAACCTGCTGGGTGCCTGGTTGCAGGAATGCGTTTTCGTTCAGGGTTTCGTTCTGGCTCAGGTACTCGGTTGGGCAACGCAGCACCGAGAAGATGGTGCCCACCGACACGTTGACGTCGATGTTGGACGAGCCGTCCAGCGGGTCGAACACCAGCAGGTAGGCGCCCTTCGGGTAGCGGCCCGGGATCTGGTAGGCGTTGTCCATTTCTTCGGACGCCATGCCGGCCAGGTGACCGCCCCACTCGTTGGCTTCAAGCAGGATATCGTTGGAAATCACGTCCAGTTTCTTCTGGACTTCGCCTTGCACGTTTTCGGTGCCCATGCTGCCCAGCACGCCGCCAAGGGCGCCCTTGGACACGTGATGGCTGATTTCCTTGCACGCACGCGCCACCACTTCGATCAGGAAGCGCAGATCGGCAGGGGTATTGTTGCTGCGGGTCTGCTCGATCAGATAGCGACTCAGGGTAACGCGGGACATGTATGGCTCCGAATGGATTGGGGATGAAAACCCACGCAGTTTACAGGGAGAGTGACAGGCTAGCGAGTCATGAGACTCGCCACGGCTGTCAGACGGCACATCAGGTCGGTAGTTCAGCGGCCGCCAGGCCGGTGGTCGGCATCCGGGCCGTCGCGGGTTCACCCGCGAAAGGGCCGGGGCAACAGCCGATCACTCCAGCGCCTTCCAGATTTCGGTCGCGTACTCCCTGATGGTGCGGTCCGACGAGAACCAGCCCATGCGCGCCGTGTTCAGCACTGCCATGCGCCACCACTGCTGCGGCTGGTGCCACAGGTCCTCGACACGCTGCTGCGCATCCCAGTACGCATCGAAGTCGGCGCACACCAGGAAGCGGTCGTAACCCACCAGCCCATCGATCAACCCCACATAGCGCGACGGATCATCCGGCGAGAACACCCCACCGCGGATCGCCTCCAGCACGTTGCCGAGGCGGCCGGATGCTGCAATGTCCTGCTCCGCGCCAAAGTCTCCGGCACGCTTGCGTGCCTCCACCTGCTGCGCGGTAAGGCCGAAGATGAACATGTTCTCGGCCCCCACCTGCTCACTCATCTCCACATTGGCGCCATCCAGTGTGCCAATGGTCAGGGCACCGTTGAGCCCGAACTTCATGTTGCTGGTACCGGACGCTTCGTAACCGGCGGTGGAGATCTGCTCGGACAGGTCCGCCGCCGGGATGATGCTTTCGGCCAGGCTGACGTTGTAGTTGGGCAGAAACACCACCTTGAGCCGGCCATGCACCGTGGGGTCGTTGTTCACGACCCGGGCAATATCGTTGGCCAGTTTGATGATCAGCTTGGCCTGGTGGTAGCTGGCAGCGGCCTTCCCGGCGAAGATCTTCACCCGGGGCACCCAGTTGGTGCTGGGGTCGTTGCGCATGGCCTGGTAGAGCGCCACGGTGTGCAGCAGGTTGAGCAACTGGCGCTTGTACTCGTGGATGCGCTTGACCTGCACGTCGAACATGGCCTCGGGGTTCACGGTAATGCCGAGGCGGTCCTGGATGATGCTGGCCAGTGCCCGCTTGCTGTGCAGCCGCTGGGCGGCGAACTGCCGGCAGAAGCTGGGCTTGTCCGCAAAGGGCACCAGGCCGGCCAGGCGCCCCTCGGGGTCGTCCAGCAGCTCCGGCCCGAGTGCCTCCACCAGCATGCCGGTCAGCTGCGGGTTGGACTGGTACAGCCAGCGGCGGAACGTGATGCCGTTGGTCTTGTTGTTGATGCGGTCGGGGTACAGCTTGTGAAGCTCAGCGAACACCGTGCTCTTCATCAGTTGGCTGTGCAGCGCCGACACGCCATTGACGCTGTGCGAGCCCAAGAACGCCAGGTTGCCCATGCGCACCCGGCGGCCGTTGTCTTCCTCGATCAGCGACACGGCCCGCAACACGTCGAAGTCATGGGTGCCTTTGGCCCGCAGGGCATCGATGTGGTAGGCGTTGATCAGGTAGATGATCTGCATGTGCCGCGGTAGCATGCGTTCCATCAGCGCCACCGGCCAGGTTTCCAACGCCTCGGGCAGCAAGGTGTGGTTGGTGTAGGCCAGGGTACCTACGGTCAGTTCCCACGCGGTATCCCACGGGATCTCGTGCTGGTCGACCAGCAGGCGCATCAATTCGGCAACCGCAATGGACGGGTGGGTGTCGTTCAGCTGAATAGCCGCGGCATCGGGCAGGTTGAGCAGGCTGTCGTGCATGTTCAGGTGGCGGCGCAGCAGATCTTGCAACGAAGCCGATACGAAGAAGTATTCCTGGCGCAGGCGCAGTTCCTGCCCCGCTTCGGTGCTGTCGGCCGGGTAAAGCACCCGCGAGATGCTTTCGGCGCGGGCCACTTCGGCCACTGCACCCAGGTGGTCACCGGCATTGAAGCGCTCCAGGTGCAGCTCTTCCAGCGCCCGTGCACGCCACAGGCGCAGGGTATTGACGCTGGAACCGCGCCAGCCCACCACGGGGGTGTCGTAGGCAACTGCCCGCACGGTTTCACCCGGCGTCCACACCTGGCGCGCATTACCATGGGCGTCGTGCAGCGTTTCGACGCTGCCACCAAAACTGATCGGGTAGATCACTTCGGCCCGCTCGAACTCCCAGGGGTTGCCGAAATCCAGCCAGTTCTCGGTCTGCTCCTGCTGCCAGCCGTCCACCATCGCCTGCCGGAACAACCCGTGCTCGTAGCGGATGCCATAGCCATGCGCAGCGATGCCCAGGGTCGACATGCTTTCCATGAAGCACGCTGCCAGGCGGCCCAGGCCGCCGTTACCCAACGCGGCATCTGGCTCCAGCAGGCGAATGCGCTCCAGGTCCACGTCCAACCCTTCCAGGGCATCACGGGCGATGTCCAGCAGGCCGAGGTTGCTCAGGCTGTCGTAGAGCAGGCGGCCGATGAGGAACTCGAGGGAGAGGTAATACACCCGCTTCTGGCTGCGTCGGTACGACTGCCGCGTGTGGTCCATCCAGTGGTCGACCATGTGGTCGCGCGCCGCCAGGGCAATGGCTTCGAACCAGTCGTGGTCAAAAGCATGCTCCGGGTCCTTGCCGACCGCGTAGGTGAGTTTATCCAGCACTGCGGCGCGAAAATCCGCGACTTCAGCGTCTCGAGCGTTGGGTTCCTGGGACATGCGGCATCCTCGGGCGAGTAGACGAAAGCGGAATGCAAATGTTGAGCCTAGACGCTTCGACCGGGCACAACGGCCAGTGTTCGCGATTTTCATCAGGCACACTGCATTTGGTCAAAAGGTTGTTCATAAATTGAGCGATTCCGGTATCATCGCGCGCCCCAAGACCGTGATCCACCCTATAAAACGATGAAAACGACCCTGATCGCCGCTGCCGAAGTCGACCGCCTGGAAACCTGGCAGCGCTATGCCAGCCACATGTGTGGTGGCTGCCACTCCACCTGCTGCACCTTGCCGGTAGAGGTCAAGATCAAGGATCTGATCCGTATCGGTGTGGTGGATGAGTTCGAAAAAGACGAACCTCCCAAGAACGTGGCCAAGCGCCTGCAGAAAGAAGGCATCATCGAGCGCTTCAACCAGAAGTCCGGGATCTTCACCCTGACCCGGATGAGCAATGATGACTGCATGTATCTGGATCGTAAGAGCCGCCTGTGCACCATTTATGACAAGCGCCCAGACACCTGCCGCAATCACCCCAAGGTTGGTCCGCGGCCGGGGTATTGCGCGTACAAGCCCAAGGTGGTCGGGCGCTAATCGTTAGCCTGGACCGGCCTCTTCGCGGATGAACCCGCTCCCACAGTGGCTTCACAGGCTCTGATCATTGCAGAGATCGTGTGGGAGCGGGTTTACCCGCGAAGAGGCCAGCGCCAACAGCACAATTCCTGAAGGCACAAAAAAACGCCCCCGGCCTTTCGACCGGGGGCGTTTTCATTCAGCCTGAGCTAACTCAGTTCTTGGCTTTCTTGGCAGCGCGGGTACGCTCGCCTTCGTCCAGGATCTTCTTGCGCAGACGGATCGACTTCGGCGTCACTTCGCAGAGCTCGTCATCCTGGATGAATTCCAGGGCCTGTTCCAGGGTGTGGCGAACCGGCGGCACCAGGGCGATGACTTCGTCCTTGCCCGAAGCACGCATGTTGTCGAGCTTCTTGCCTTTGGTCGGGTTCACGCCCAGGTCGTTATCACGGCTGTTCAGGCCGATGATCTGGCCACCGTAGATTTCCTGGCCGTGCTCGACGAACAGCTTGCCGCGCGCCTGCAGGGTTTCCAGCGAGTAGGTCAGTGCCTTGCCGGTTTCGACCGAAACCAGAACGCCGTTCAGACGGCCAGACATCTGGCCCGACTTCATGGTGTCGTAGCGGTCGAAGATCGAGGTCAGGATGCCTGCACCGTTGGTCAGGGTCAGGAACTGGTTACGGAAACCGATCAGACCACGGGCCGGGATGTTGTACTCCAGGCGGACACGGCCTTTGCCATCCGGCACCATGTTGGTCAGGTCGCCCTTACGCAGACCCATCTCTTCCATGACCTTGCCCTGGGATTCTTCAGGGATGTCGATGGTCACGTTTTCGAACGGTTCCTGCTTCACGCCATCCACTTCGCGGATGATCACTTCAGGGCGGCCCACGGCCATCTCGAAGCCTTCGCGGCGCATGGTTTCGATCAGTACCGACAGGTGCAGTTCACCACGGCCCGACACCTTGAACTTGTCTGGGGAGTCGGTTTCCTGAACGCGCAGGGCTACGTTGTACAGCAGCTCTTTGTCCAGACGGTCCTTGATGTTACGGCTGGTGACGAACTTGCCTTCCTTGCCGCAGAACGGCGAGTCGTTGACCTGGAAGGTCATCGAAACGGTTGGCTCGTCAACGGTCAGCGGCTTCATCGCCTCTACCGCGTCCGGTGCACACAGGGTGTCGGAAATGAACAGCTCGTCGAAACCGCTGATGCAGACGATGTCGCCAGCCTGAGCTTCTTCGACGTCAACACGGTGCAGGCCGTGGTGACCCATCAGTTTCAGGATACGGCCGTTGCGCTTCTTGCCGTCGGTGTCGATGGCCACAACCGGGGTGTTCGGCTTGACGCGGCCACGGGCGATGCGGCCAACGCCGATTACGCCGAGGAAGCTGTTGTAGTCCAGTGCGGAGATCTGCATCTGGAACGGGCCGTCACGGTCAACCGAAGGCGCAGGCACGTTGTCGATGATCGACTGGTACAGGGCCGTCATGTCTTCGCCCATTTCGGTGTGGTCCAGGCCGGCGATGCCGTTCAGGGCCGAGGCGTAGACGACTTTGAAGTCCAACTGTTCATCGGTGGCACCGAGGTTGTCGAACAGGTCGAAGATCTGGTCCAGAACCCAGTCAGGACGCGCGCCCGGGCGGTCGACCTTGTTGATCACAACGATCGGCTTCAGGCCGGCTTCGAAGGCCTTCTTGGTCACGAAGCGGGTTTGCGGCATAGGGCCGTCCTGGGCGTCGACCAGCAGCAGCACGGAGTCGACCATCGACATCACACGCTCAACCTCGCCACCGAAGTCGGCGTGGCCGGGGGTGTCGACGATGTTGATGTGGTAGCCGTTCCAGTTGATGGCGGTGTTTTTCGCCAGAATGGTAATGCCGCGCTCTTTTTCCTGGTCGTTGGAGTCCATCACGCGCTCGTCGTTGAGCTCGTTACGTTCCAGGGTGCCGGACTGGCGCAGGAGTTTGTCGACCAGGGTGGTTTTACCATGGTCAACGTGGGCGATGATGGCGATGTTACGCAGATTTTCGATCACAACTGTATCTCGATCAGAGGATTCGGTTGCCGCCAGTGTAGGCGGCGAATAGGTATGCTTTGCGGCTCAGCGGGCCCGCAGGTCGGGAGGGCGATGGCGGATGCTGCCGCCATACAGCCCTGGCGTCTTATGCCGGACGATAAACACGCACATTGGCATGTCCCTCACTGAGCAGGTGGTGTGCGTGCAAACGGCTCATCACACCTTTGTCGCAATACAGCAAGTACTGGCGCGTGGGGTCCAGGTGCTTGAACTTGCTGTTGATGGCATAGAACGGCATGGCCTGGACTTCGATCCCGTCGATAAGCAGGGGTTCGTCTTCCTGGGCATCGGGGTGACGGATGTCGATGATGATCTGACCCGGCAGAGCCTCGGCCACTTCCTCGATTTCGATGTCCTTGCCCAGCTCGTCGATCACATGGTCGATGGAGATGAACTTGGCGCGCTCGATGGCGCGCTCCAGCACCTGCATCTCGAACTGCTTTTCTTCGTGCTCCATGCGGTGGCGTTTGGCATGGGTAGTCGGGTTCACCGAGATGACGCCGCAGTACTCGGGCATGTGCTTGGCGAAATCGGCGGTGCCGATGGCGTAGGCCTGGTCGATGATGTCCTGCTTGTGGGTGGCCAGCAGCGGGCGCAGCACCAGCTTGTCGGTAGCCGAATCGATGATCGACAGGTTGGGCAGGGTCTGGCTGGACACCTGGGAAATCGCCTCGCCGGTCACCAGCGCGTCGATGTCCAGGCGCTCGGCCATGCGCGCAGCAGCGCGCAGCATCATGCGCTTGAGGGTCACGCCCATGTAGCTGTTGTCGACCTTGTTGAGGATCTCGCCGACCACTTCCTCGAACGGCACGCTGATGAACAGCACGCGCTGGCTGCTGCCGTACTTCTTCCACAGGTAGTGGGCCACTTCCATCACCCCCAGCTCGTGGGCACGGCCGCCGAGGTTGAAGAAGCAGAAGTGGGTCATCAGGCCGCGACGCATCATCTGGTAGGCCGCCACGGTGGAGTCGAAACCACCGGACATCAGCACCAGCGTCTGCTCCAGCGCACCCAGCGGATAACCGCCGATGCCCTGGTGCTGGCTGTGAATCACGTACAGGCGCTGGTCGCGGATTTCGATGCGCACCAGCACTTCGGGGTTCTTCAGCGTGATACCGGCCGCACCGCACTGCTGGCGCAGCTGGCTGCCGACGTAACGGTCGACGTCCATCGAGGTGAAATCGTGATGGCCACCGCGCTTGCAGCGTACGGCGAAGTGCTTGCCGGCCAGCAGGTGGCCGAAATGGTGCTTGCACTTGGCGACGATATCGTCGAAGTCACCCAGTGGGTATTGCTCGACCTGCAGGAAGTGGGTGATACCCGGGGTGCAGGTAAGGCGCTCGATGATCTCGCGCTGGACCTTTTCGTCCTCGATGCGGGTGACCACTTCGAGATTGTCCCAGACACCATCGACCGCGAGCTCAGGGTCGAGGTCCTTGAGCACGTTGCGGATGTTCTTGGCCAGCTGGCGGATGAAGCGCTTGCGCACCGGCCGGCTCTTGATGGTGATCTCTGGAAAGACTTTGACGATAAGTTTCATTGGTCTACAGCGCGCACTGGGCCTGCCGAAAATGAGGGGCGCGAATTATAGCGGAAGTTGCTCAGCTTTTGACCAACTTTTGGTCAGAAGCGCCAATATTAATGCAACGCCCCTCTATTGTAGGAACGCGTAGGAGCGCGTAGGAGCGAGCGCAGCTCGCGATAGCCCCCACACGATAGCCCTGGAAAACGCAATCGCGAGCTGCGCTCGCTCCTACATAAAGATGCAACGCACCATTGCGGTGCACCACAGGAAAATTACGCATGTTAATGGTGCAAAGCTTGCCCTAAGCCTGTCTCCAGATGCCCAAGAACGCCCCCTTATGTCCAGACCTCGCCATTTTCGGGCACTGGCATGCAATTTGCTCCCTTGTGAGGCAGGTAAGCTTGGCCGACTATCCGCGCCCGGCAACACCCTTTTTCCAGGGCCGCGGCCAACCGTGCCCTAGACCATCCGGAGGACAACATGTCGAAGTCGGTTCAACTCATCAAAGATCATGACGTCAAGTGGATTGATCTGCGTTTCACGGACACCAAAGGCACTCAGCACCACGTGACCATGCCGGCGCGTGATGCGCTGGACGACGATTTCTTCGAAGTCGGCAAGATGTTCGACGGCTCCTCCATCGCTGGCTGGAAAGGCATCGAAGCCTCCGACATGATCCTGATGCCGGTCGACGAAACCGCCGTGCTCGACCCGTTCACCGAAGAGCCCACCCTGATCATCACCTGCGACATCGTCGACCCGTCGAGCATGCAGGGCTACGACCGCGACCCACGCGCCATCGCCAAGCGCGCCGAGGAATACCTCAAGAGCACCGGCATTGGTGACACCGTCTTCGCAGGCCCGGAGCCTGAGTTCTTCATCTTCGACGAAGTGAAGTTCCAGTCGGACATTTCCGGCTCGATGTTCAAGATCTTCTCCGAGCAAGGCTCGTGGATGACCGGTGCCGATATCGAAGGCGGCAACAAAGGCCACCGCCCAGGCGTGAAAGGCGGCTATTTCCCGGTTCCGCCGTTCGACCACGACCACGAAATCCGTACTGCCATGTGCAACGCACTGGAAGAAATGGGCCAGACCGTCGAAGTTCACCACCACGAAGTGGCCACCGCTGGCCAGAACGAAATCGGCGTCAAGTTCAACACCCTGGTGAAGAAGGCTGACGAAGTACAGGCCTTGAAATACGTCGTGCACAACGTTGCCGACGCCTACGGCCGTACCGCTACCTTCATGCCCAAGCCGCTGTACGGCGATAACGGTTCGGGCATGCACGTGCACATGTCGATCTGGAAGGAAGGCAAGAACACCTTCGCGGGCGAAGGCTATGCTGGCCTGTCCGACACCGCCCTGTACTTCATCGGCGGCATCATCAAGCACGGTAAGGCCCTGAACGGCTTCACCAACCCGTCCACCAACTCCTACAAGCGTCTGGTCCCAGGCTTCGAAGCCCCGGTAATGCTGGCCTACTCGGCACGCAACCGCTCGGCCTCGATCCGTATCCCCTACGTCGGCAGCCCGAAAGCCCGCCGTATCGAAGCGCGCTTCCCGGACCCATCGGCCAACCCGTACCTGGCCTTTGCAGCCCTGCTGATGGCTGGCCTGGACGGCATCCAGAACAAGATCCACCCAGGCGATGCGGCGGACAAGAACCTGTATGACCTGCCGCCCGAAGAGGCCAAGGACATTCCGCAAGTGTGCGGCAGCCTGAAAGAAGCCCTGGAAGAACTGGACAAAGGCCGTGCGTTCCTGACCAAGGGCGGCGTGTTCTCCGACGACTTCATCGATGCCTTCATCGAACTGAAGAGCGAAGAAGAGATCAAGGTCCGTACCTTCGTTCACCCACTGGAATACGAGCTGTACTACAGCTGCTGATGACCTGACCGGCGCCTGGCGTCGGTAACAGCATCAAAACGGCCTCCCTCGGGAGGCCGTTCTCGTTTTGCCTTCAAGCATTTCAGAACCCTCCTACCCCGGGAACACCACGGCAGCTACCACACTGGAGCCTTCGTACACAGGAGGTTTTCCATGCACTACCGTTCACTGGCCCTACTCGCTGCCTGCACCCTCGCCGGCTGCACATCCATCAGCGCACCCAATGTGGTGTTCGACCCACTGCTCGACAGCATCGAGCGGCGCCTGGCCGTCGCCGAAGCAGTGGCGCTGCACAAATGGGACAACAAACAACCCGTGCAGGCCACCGAGCGCGAGCAACAGGTACTGGCCAGCGTGCGCCAGGCCGCACCAGCCTTGGGCTTGGCGCCACAACGCGCCGAGGCGTTCTTTGCCGACCAGATGGAAGCCAACAAGCTGGTGCAATACACCTTGCTGTCCCAATGGCACCTGGCGGGCCAGGCGCCAGACACCCAGCGCCTGGACCTGACCGAAGTCATCCGCCCACGGTTGGACGAACTGCAGGCTGACTTGCTGGCGAAGCTGGCCGCCTTCGACCAACGCCCTGTACCAGGCTGCGCGGCGCAGCTTGCCGTTGCCATCGCCAACAGGCCGCTACTGCCAGCGGCGCAACATGCGTTGATCCGCGCTACCGGCCAGCTATGCGATCGCCCGTGAACTCACTATGCTCCATTATGGTGCGCGCCACGTGCAGTTGCACTTCGCGGCCACCCAAAAAAGGTCGTCTGAAACGATAAACCTGAACATCTTGGTGCGTAGTCGAACCTAATAAGGCGTTTTTCGGCTTATTCCGCTTCTTTTCGGGGCCTTGGTTTGTTTCTTGCATTTTCATGGCGACTGCAACAGTGGAAACCCCGTGCCTTGGCCGGTCCACGTTTTGCCAGACAGCCCCGAAAGAGGTCGACGACGCCTTATGACCATCAGTGATGCACAGCACCGTCTGCTTCTGGACAACCTCACCACCGCCACCTTGCTGCTCAATGCCGAGTTGCGGTTGGAATACATGAACCCGGCCGCCGAGATGCTGCTGGCCGTCAGCGGCCAGCGCAGCCATGGGCAGTTCATCAGCGAATTGTTCACCGAGTCTGCCGAAGCCCTGGGCTCGCTGCGCCAAGCGGTAGAGCAGGCTCACCCATTCACCAAGCGCGAAGCCCAACTGACCTCGTTGACCGGCCAGACCATTACCGTGGACTACGCCGTCACCCCCATCCTGCACCTGGGCCAGACGCTGCTGCTGCTTGAGGTGCACCCCCGTGACCGGCTGCTGCGCATCACCAAAGAAGAGGCCCAGCTAAGCAAGCAGGAAACCACCAAACTGCTGGTGCGCGGGCTGGCCCACGAGATCAAGAACCCGCTGGGCGGCATCCGGGGGGCCGCGCAGTTGCTGGCGCGCGAACTGCCTGAAGAGAGCCTGCGCGACTACACCAACGTGATCATCGAAGAAGCAGACCGCCTGCGTAACCTCGTTGACCGCATGCTGGGCTCGAACAAGTTACCGTCGCTGGCCATGACCAACATCCACGAAGTTCTGGAAAGGGTCTGCAGCCTGGTGGATGCCGAGAGCCAGGGGTGCATCACGCTGGTGCGCGACTATGACCCGAGCCTGCCGGACGTCTTGATCGACCGCGAGCAGATGATCCAGGCAGTGCTCAATATCGTGCGCAACGCCATGCAGGCGATCAGTTCGCAAAACGAGCTGCGCCTGGGCCGCATCACCCTGCGCAGCCGTGCCCTGCGCCAGTTCACCATCGGCCATGTGCGCCATAGGCTGGTGGCGAGGGTCGAGATCATCGACAACGGGCCCGGTATCGCTACGGAACTGCAGGACACCCTCTTCTACCCCATGGTCAGTGGTCGCCCGGACGGTACCGGGCTGGGCCTGGCCATTACCCAGAACATCATCAGCCAGCACCAGGGGCTGATCGAGTGCGAAAGCCACGCGGGCCATACCGCATTTTCCATTTACCTGCCCCTGGAACAAGGAGCCAACGCCTCATGAGCCGAAGTGAAACCGTATGGATCGTCGACGATGATCGCTCCATCCGCTGGGTGCTGGAAAAAGCCCTGCAACAGGAAGGCATGACCACCCAGAGCTTCGACAGCGCCGATGGGGTGATGGGCCGGCTGGCACGCCAGCAGCCCGACGTGATCATTTCCGATATCCGCATGCCCGGTTCCAGCGGCCTGGAACTGCTCGCCCAGATTCGCGAACAGCACCCACGCCTGCCGGTCATCATCATGACCGCGCACTCCGACCTGGACAGCGCCGTGGCGTCGTACCAGGGCGGTGCGTTCGAGTACCTGCCCAAGCCATTCGATGTGGACGAGGCGGTTGCGCTGGTCAAGCGTGCCAACCAACACGCCCAGGAACAACATGGGCTGGACGTGCCACAAAGCCTGGCCCGCACCCCTGAAATCATCGGCGAAGCGCCGGCGATGCAAGAGGTGTTTCGCGCCATTGGCCGCCTGAGCCACTCCAACATCACGGTGCTGATCAACGGCGAGTCGGGTACCGGCAAGGAACTGGTCGCCCATGCGCTGCACCGCCACAGCCCGCGGGCTGCCTCACCGTTCATCGCCCTGAACATGGCAGCCATCCCCAAGGATCTGATGGAGTCCGAGCTGTTCGGCCACGAAAAAGGCGCGTTCACCGGGGCGGCCAACCTGCGCCGCGGCCGCTTCGAGCAGGCCGACGGGGGCACCTTGTTCCTCGACGAAATCGGCGACATGCCAGCCGACACCCAAACCCGCCTGCTGCGGGTGCTGGCGGACGGCGAATTCTACCGAGTGGGGGGCCACATACCGGTCAAGGTCGATGTGCGCATCATCGCGGCAACCCACCAGAACCTGGAATCGCTGGTGCAAGCCGGGAAGTTTCGTGAAGACCTGTTCCACCGCCTGAACGTGATCCGCATCCACATCCCGCGGCTGGCCGATCGCCGTGAAGACATCCCGGCCCTTGCCCGGCATTTTCTGGCTCGCGCCGCCCAGGAACTGGCGGTGGAGCCGAAAGTGCTCAAGCCGGAGACAGAGGAGTTCATCCGCAACCTGCCCTGGCCTGGCAACGTGCGGCAGATGGAGAACACCTGCCGCTGGATCACGGTCATGGCGTCCAGCCGTGAAGTGCTGATCGGCGACCTGCCACCGGAGCTGTTGAACCTGCCGCAGGATGCTGCGCCGGTGACCAACTGGGAGCAGGCGCTACGCCAGTGGGCCGACCAGGCCCTGGCCCGTGGGCAGTCGAACCTGCTGGACAGCGCCGTGCCCAGCTTCGAGCGGATCATGATCGAGACAGCGCTGAAACACACTGCAGGTCGCCGCCGTGATGCCGCATTGCTGCTGGGCTGGGGGCGCAACACCCTGACCCGCAAGATCAAGGAGCTGGGCATGAACGTGGCCGGTGCCGACGACGAGGAAGGCGACGAGCACTGAAACCCACCTGCCGGGGCCATTGCGCAGCCCCGGCACCCGCCTGCACCGATCCTGTGCCCCGTGCACCGCACCAAGGCACGATCCCCCTCAAAACCTGGCAGATTCCCCCTGAAAGCCCAGCATTTACGGGCTTCTCAAAACTGGCACGACCCCTGCAATAGGCTTGGTAACTCCAGTTTCGGGGGCCCTGGTACAGGCAGGCCGGGTGACCCCTCTTTTATTCGCGACATCCTGTTTTTCAGGGGACCTTGGTACAGGCAGGCCGAGATATCCCCTCTTTTATTCGTGCAGGGTCACCTGCAGCCGCCACCGCCCACCGGCCGAGGCGCCGGCCCACTCGCCGTGCAGGGCGCGCGCGGCCACCACCGTGAGCAGCAAGCCTTCCTGGCTCTGCTGCACCCGCCAGCTCGCCGGCTTGCCGTGCACCGTAAGCCGCCCCTGCCCGGCCTTGCCCGTGGCCTGAAACAGCAACGCCACAGTGCCCTCGACGTTTTCGCCATGCAGCTTGGGTTCTTCGTTGAACCACAATGCCAGGCCATCCTGCACAATCTCGATCTGCTGCAGCTCGCGTGCTTGCGGCGCGGTGAGGCGGCCAATCATCAACCCCACCATGACGCCGACAATCGCCAGCGACAGCATTACCCGCGGGAACGCTTTCGAACGCACATCCGGTTCAGGGGTAGAATGCCCGTCATCTTCATGCCTGGAGCCGTGCATGTTTCACGTCATCCTTTTTCAACCCGAAATTCCGCCGAATACCGGCAACATCATCCGCCTGTGTGCCAACAGCGGCTGCCACCTTCACCTGATCGAACCCATCAGTTTCGAACTGGACGACAAACGCCTGCGCCGTGCCGGGCTCGATTACCACGAGTATGCCACGCTCAAGCGCCACCCGAGCCTCGAGGCCTGCCTGGAGAGCCTGGGCGGCCCGAGGCTGTTCGCCTTCACCACCAAGGGTTCGCACCCATTCCACGAGGTGGCCTACCAGCCTGGCGATGCGTTTCTGTTTGGGCCAGAAAGCCGAGGTTTGCCGGGCGAGGTGCTGGACAGCCTGCCCGCCGAACAACGCCTGCGCCTGCCGATGCGGCCGGCGTGCCGTAGCCTGAACCTGTCCAATACCGTGGCGGTGACGGTTTACGAGGCGTGGCGGCAGAATGGGTTTGCCGGAAGCTGATGGTTAGCCTGCAAGGGCCCTTTCGCGGGTGAACCCGCTCCCACCGAAATTCCTGGGTAGCACCATTCCTGGACTGCCCCACAAAAGTTGGACACCTATCCAATTTTTGAGGTGTTC
>NZ_JACVVH010000072.1:0-18795 GCF_016647865.1 Pseudomonas sp. S60
CGCGCGGCGCATCGCGAGCTGCGCTCGCTCCTACGTTTGTTTCGGGCCAATGATGCCTGGGGCATTGGCGCGCGTACGCTTTGGCGCATGGCGCGGGGGCCCATCACAAGGTCTTGTCAGCCCCAGGCCCGATCATCCGCGCCAGCCCCAGGTTTTTCAGTGCCAGTTGCAACGAGCTGTGGATAACTTGCGGGTTGTCGTGGCTCATTGCCTCGGCCAGCAGCTCCCTGGCCTTGACCATGTCGACCTGACGCAACATCCACTTCACCTTCGGCAGGTTGGTGGCGTTCATCGACAGGCTGTCGAAACCCATGGCCATCAACAGGATCGCCGCAGCCGGGTCACCGGCCATTTCGCCGCAGATGCTCACGGGCTTGCCTTCACCGTGTGCGTCACGCACTACGGTACTGAGCGCCTGCAGCACCGCCGGGTGCAGGTAGTCGTACAAATCCGCCACACGCGGGTTGTTGCGGTCCACCGCCAGCAGGTACTGGGTAAGGTCGTTGGAACCCACCGACAGGAAGTCCACCTGCCGCGCAAGCTCTTTGGTCTGGTACACCGCGGCCGGGATTTCTACCATCACCCCCACCGGTGGCATCGGCACGTCAGTGCCTTCGTCACGCACTTCGCCCCAGGCGCGGTGGATCAGGTGCAAGGCCTCTTCCAGCTCGTGGATGCCCGAGATCATCGGCAGCAGAATACGCAGGTTGTTCAGGCCCTCGCTGGCCTTGAGCATGGCCCGGGTCTGAACCAGGAAGATTTCCGGGTGGTCGAGGGTGACGCGGATGCCACGCCAGCCCAGGAAGGGGTTGTCTTCCTTGATCGGAAAGTACGAAAGCGCCTTGTCGCCGCCGATGTCCAGCGTACGCATGGTGACCGGCAGCGGGTGGAACGCCGCCAATTGCTCGCGGTAGATCGCCAGCTGCTCTTTCTCGCTGGGGAAGCGCTGGTTGATCATGAACGGCACTTCGGTGCGGTACAGGCCTACCCCTTCGGCGCCGCGCTGCTGTGCGCGCGCCACGTCGGCCAGTAGGCCAGTATTCACCCACAACGGCATGCGGTGGCCGTCCGGGGTCACGCACGGCAGCTCACGCAGGGCGTCCAGGCCCTTGGCCAGCTGGCGCTCCTCCTCCACCACATCGCTGTACTGCTTGCGCAGCACCTCGCTGGGGTTGGTGTACACCTCGCCCTTGTAACCGTCGACGATCAGTTCGATACCGTCGACCTTGGAGTACGGCAGGTCAACCAGGCCCATCACCGTGGGGATACCCATGGCCCGGGCCAAAATCGCCACGTGGGAGTTGCCCGAGCCCAGTACCGAAACCAGGCCCACCAGCTTGCCTTCAGGCACTTCGCCCAGCATGGCCGGGGTTAGCTCTTCACTCACCAGGATGGTGTTTTCGGCATACACCAGCGACTGCGAACGCGCCTGTTGCAGGTAGGCCAGCAGCCGCCGCCCCAGGTCCTTGACGTCAGAGGCACGCTCACGCAGGTAGTCATCGTCCATCAGCTCGAAGCGGTTGACGTGCTCGCCCACCACCTGGCGCAGGGCGCCCTGGGCCCACTGGCCGGTGCGGATCACATCGCGCACCTCGCCACCCAGGGCCGCGTCCTCGAGCATCATCAGGTACACATCGAACAGCGCCCGCTCTTCGGGGCGCAGCTGGGTAGCCAGCTTGGCGGACAGCTTGCGCATGTCGGCACGCACGCCCTCGAGGGCGTTGTGGAACAGGGCCAGTTCAGCGTCGATGTCTTCGACAGTTTTGTCCGGCACCACTTCCAGGTCGGCGGGCGGCAACATGACCACGGCACGCCCCACGGCAGCACCCGGCGAGCCCGGTACGCCGACGAAGCGCGCTTCCTGGATGCCCTTGCCCTGTCGGCCGAGGCCGCGGATGGAGCCAGTGGCTTCGGCGTGGGCGATTACCCCCGCCAGCTGCGCACTCATGGTGACCAGGAAGGCTTCCTCACCTTCGTCGAACTGGCGCCGCTCCTTCTGCTGGATGACCAATACCCCCACCACACGACGGTGATGGATGATGGGGGCGCCCAGGAACGATGCAAACCTCTCTTCGCCGGTTTCGGCAAAGTAACGGTAGCGCGGGTGGGCAGCGGCGTTTTCCAGGTTGAGCGGCTCTTCCCGGGTGCCCACCAGGCCCACCAGGCCTTCGTTGGGCGCCATGCTGACCTTGCCGATGGAGCGCTTGTTGAGGCCTTCGGTCGCCATCAGCACGAAGCGGTTGGTTTCCGGGTCGAGCAGGTAAACCGAGCAGACCTGGCTGCCCATGGCTTCCTTGACACGCAAGACAATGATCCCCAACGCCGACTTGAGATCTTTGGCGGAGTTCACTTCCTGGACGATCTTGCGCAGCGTATTGAGCATGGCTCGGGGTCGAACTCCGTCGTCAGTCGCGCGTCAGAAGACGCGGTGCTAGCTCTTTCAGGGCGCGGCGGTAAACCTCGCGCTTGAATGTCACAACCTGCCCCAGCGGGTACCAGTAACTCACCCAGCGCCAGCCGTCGAATTCCGGCTTGCCGGTCAGGTCCATGCGCACCCGCTGTTCATTGCTGATCAGCCGCAGCAGGAACCACTTCTGTTTCTGGCCGATGCACAGGGGCTGGCTGTGGGTACGCACCAGCCGCTGGGGTAAACGATAACGCAACCAGCCACGGGTGCAGGCAAGAATTTCTACATCGTCGCGTTCAAGGCCAACTTCTTCGTTCAGCTCGCGGTACAGGGCATCTTCCGGCGTCTCGTCAGGGTTGATACCACCCTGGGGAAATTGCCAGGCATCCTGGTTGATCCGGCGAGCCCATAACACCTGCCCGGAATCATTCGTAAGAATGATCCCTACATTGGGGCGAAAACCATCCGGGTCGATCACGGCAGCAACCTCGCAAACGCATGTCACCGCATTGTTCCACAAAGCCTGCGAGCGCAGCAACGCGCCTGCCCGGCTTATATGCAGCAAGGGCTGCGGGATAGCCAGCCTGGGTGCTTGCCAACCTGCCCAGTTGCCTCACAGGTACGGTTCAGACCGGCTTGGCGCCCATCAGCCCGGCGATGGACAGGAAGCACAGCCCGCTGAACAGCGACAGCGCCAAGGTGTAGCGCAAACCCACGGCCTGCGCCTTGCGCAAGCGGTTCAGGCGCAGCAACAGCCAGGCTGCGGCAAAAGCGCCCAAGGTATACAGCACGCTAGAGGCCAGCAGCCAGGTCTGCCCCAGCGGCCAGCCAACCAGGTGCACCAGCCACCAGCCGGTGAACGGCATGCTGACAAGGCACACGGCCATGACCAGCCAGACGAAGATCAGCGGGCGCTGCAACAACCTGGCCCAGGGCTGTGGGTCGCCCTTTCGGTAAGCACGCAGGGTCCACAAGGCAAGCCCTGCGGCCCCCAGCAGCAAGAGCACGGTGGCGATCACATGGAGCGTCTTGAGGGTGGTCAGGTGTTCCATCTCGTGTGTCCTTTGGCCTGCGGTGCACGCCCAAGCTTAGCCGTTCAGCCCAGGAACAGCTTGTAGGCCGGGTTTTCGGTTTCGTCCCAGTAGGGGTAGCCGATCTTGGCGAGCGCCGCAGGCACCAGGTGACGCTCCTCTTCCGGCACCTGCAGCCCCGCCACCACGCGCCCGTCTGCCGCCCCGTGGTTGCGGTAGTGGAACATGGAGATGTTCCAGCGCCCCCCCAGCTTGTCGAGGAAGTTGAACAGCGCGCCTGGCCGCTCCGGGAACTCGAAGCGCAGTACCATTTCGTCGCTGGCGCCCGCCGAATGGCCGCCGACCATATGGCGGATGTGCAACTTGGCCAGTTCGTTGTCGGTAAGGTCGGTCACCGGGAAGCCTTGATCCACCAGTTGCTGCACCAGGGCGGCACGTGGGTCGTTTTCCGGGTGGGTTTGCACGCCGACGAAGATGTGGGCTTCGTCGGAGGTATGCTTGCGGTAGTTGAACTCGGTGATCTGCCGCTTGCCGATCGCTTCGCAGAACGCCTTGAAGCTGCCTGGCCGCTCCGGGATGGTCACGGCGATGATCGCCTCGCGTTTTTCACCCAGCTCGGCTCGTTCGGCCACATGGCGCAGGCGGTCGAAATTGACGTTGGCGCCTGAGTCGATGGCCACCAGGGTGTGGCCCGTCACGCCATACATTTCCACGTAGCGCTTGATACCGGCCACACCCAGTGCCCCGGCAGGCTCGGTGATGGAGCGGGTATCGTCGTAGATATCCTTGATGGCGGCGCAAATTTCATCGGTGCTGACGGTGACCACTTCGTCCACATGGTGACGGCAGATATCGAAGGTGTGCTGGCCGATCTGCGCCACCGCCACGCCATCGGCGAACAAGCCCACCTGCGGCAGCACCACCCGCTCACCTGCAGCCATCGCCGCCTGCAGGCAGTTGGAGTCGTCCGGTTCCACGCCGATCACCTTGATGTCGGGGCGCAGGTACTTCACGTAAGCGGCAATGCCGGCAATCAGGCCCCCGCCGCCCACGGGCACGAAGATGGCATCCAGCCGGCCAGGGTGCTGGCGCAGGATTTCCATGGCCACGGTGCCCTGCCCGGCAATGGTGTGCGGGTCATCGTACGGGTGGATGTAGACGAAGCCCTTCTCGTCGACCAGTTTCAGCGAGTAGGCCAGTGCCTCGGGGAAGGAGTCGCCGTGCAGCACCACCTTACCGCCCCGCGAGCGCACGCCCTCGATCTTGATCTCGGGGGTGGTCTTGGGCATCACGATGGTTGCCTTGATGCCCATTTCCCGCGCCGCCAGGGCCAGGCCCTGAGCGTGGTTGCCAGCCGATGCCGTGACAACGCCCCGGGCCAGCTCCTGCGGGGTCAGTTGCGCCAGCTTGTTGTAGGCCCCGCGGATCTTGAACGAGAACACCGGCTGCAGGTCTTCGCGCTTGAGCAGGATCTGGTTACCCAGGCGTGCGCTGAGCTGCCCGGCAGGCTGCAACGGGGTTTCGACGGCAACGTCATAGACGCGCGAGGTGAGGATCTTCTTGACGTACTGTTCGAGCATCTGGAAAGCATCACTGGGCCGCGGGACAAGGCCTGGAAGTCTACCCCAGCGCTACGTCGGGCGACCACAGCAAAGCCCTGCAAGCCGTTATACTAGGCCCCTTTGAAAACGCCCTGCCCCATTTCGGAGCCCGCATGACCCAGGACCAACTCAAACAGGCCGTCGCCCAGGCCGCTGTCGACTTCATTCTGCCCAAGCTGGATGAAAAGAGCGTTGTCGGCGTCGGGACCGGCTCCACCGCCAACTTCTTCATCGACGCCCTGGCCCAGCACAAGGCCGCCTTCGATGGCGCCGTCGCCAGCTCCGAGGCTACCGCGCAGCGCCTGAAGGGCCACGGCATTCCGGTATTCGAGCTGAACAGCGTCAGCGAACTGGAGTTCTACGTGGACGGCGCCGACGAGAGCGACGAGCACCTGAACCTGATCAAGGGCGGTGGCGCAGCCCTGACCCGCGAGAAAATCGTCGCGGCGGTCGCCAAAACCTTCATCTGTATCGCCGACGGCAGCAAGCTGGTGCCTGTGCTGGGCGCTTTCCCGCTGCCGGTCGAGGTCATCCCCATGGCCCGCAGCCACGTGGCGCGCCAGCTGGTAAAGCTGGGCGGCGACCCGGTGTACCGTGAAGGTGTGGTCACCGACAACGGCAACGTGATCCTCGATGTGCACAACCTGCAGATCACCAACCCGGTCGAGCTGGAAGCACAGATCAATGCCATCGTCGGCGTGGTAACCAATGGCCTGTTCGCCGCTCGCCCGGCAGACCTGCTGCTGCTGGGCACCGCCGATGGCGTGAAGAGCCTGAAAGCCGAATAAGCCTGGGTGGGGCTGGGGCGCGGCCCCGCCGGTTCATGGGGCCGGCAGCTTGAACACGTAGAACAGGTTCGGCTCGCTGACCATATAAAGGGTGCCGGCATCGTCCATCGCCACGCCCTCCGCCTGCGGCACCGTCGCCTTCAGCCCATGGGCACCCTTGCGTAAAGACAGGGTGCTCAGCGGCTTGCCTTGTACATCCAGCTCCAGCAGCAGGCGCGACTCGTCCGACAGCGCCAGCAGGTGCCCGCTGCGCTCATCGAACTGCAAGCTGGACAGGTCGCGTACAAACAGCCGCGCATCGCGTTTGCTGTCCTGAACCACGTTCACGGCGTAGGGCTGCTGCGGGTTGTCGTGGGGGAACCCGTGTACCTCGTAGATCAGCATCGGGTCCCGCTCCTTGGCCACGAACAGGCGCTTGCCGGCAGAATCGTAGGCCAGCCCTTCGAAGCCCTTGTTGCCATTCAGGCCGATGCCCAAGGTAAGCTGCTCGGCATCGGCCGCGTCCAGAAACGGGGTGTCATCCTGCAGCCGCACACGGATCAGCCGTTGCTGGCGTTCATCAGTGATGACGTAGCTGTTGGGCCCCACGTACTCGACCGCCTCAGGGTCACCAAAGCCGGTCAGCGGCACGCGGCGCAGAATGCGCCCCTCGAGCGACAGCTCGATCAGTTCGGAACGGGCATTGGTGACGGTAAACAGGGTTTTGCGGTCCGGGTCATAGGTCAGCGCCGAAAGGTCGTCGTCCAGCCCCTCCACCGGCCGGGCTTCCACCGCTACCCGGTAACGGTCCAGGCCGATGCCCTGTTCGGCAGGGTGCCACCAGGCCTTGAGGTTGAACCAGGCGCGCTCGAAAAGACGCAGCTCCTGCCCTGCCCAACCGAGCACGAGCAGGCACAGGGCCACGGGGATCAACGACAAACGCAGGTAGCGGGGCATGCGGGCAGGCTCGACGAAAGGTGACGAATCTAACCACAGACAACTGAAGTAAAGCTTAATGCCATCACCCAGGCATCGAGCAGTCGTCAGCCCTTCTTGAACCGGTAGAACAGCGCGGGCTCGCTGATGATGTACAGGGTGCCCTGGTCATCCATGGCCACCCCTTCGGCACGGGGGATGGTTTTTTGCAGGCCGTTGAACCCTCCAAGTACAGTCATGAAACTGATCTTTTCGCCCTTGTCGTTCAGCTCCAGCAGCATGTGCGAGTCGGCGGAGAGCGCCAGCAAGTGCCCGGTGCGCGGGTCGATGCCCAGTGCCGAGAGGTTGCGCAGGTCCAGCGGGCCGGTGGGCAACGCCGTCTTGTTGCCACTCAGCAGGCCTTGCCCGTTGCTGCTCCATTCATAAAGCCGCGGCGGGCGTTCTTCGCCGATCACCAGGCGTTGGCGCCGAGGGTCCCAGACCACGGCCTCGAAACCCTTGTTGCCATTTTCAGAAAGGCCCAGGTCATGGCTCTGGAAATCGGCGTGGTTCAACTCCGTGGTGCTCGCATCCACTTTGACGACAGTCAGGTCATGCAGACGCTCATCGGTGATGGCCATGTAGCCGCCCTCCATCACCGTGACACCTTCAGGGTTGGCCCAACCCTTGAGCGGGATGTTGCGAAGTACATCACCGTCGAGGTTCAACTCGGTCAAAATCGGCTTTTTGCCCATGACGGAAAACAGCGTGCGCGTACTGGGGTTGAAGGCGAGGTCTGACGCTTCGTCATCCGCCATGCCCGGAAGGGGTTTCGCGTCGATTTCCACTGTGTAGTCCGGTAACCAAACGCTTTCGCCGCGTTCGGCAGTGGTCTCGAAGTGCTCCTTGACCCACAGCATGCCGCGGTCATCCCAGTGCATGAGAAATGCCACGCCATAAGCGATTGCCGCCACCACGGCTAGGGCGAAAGGCCAGCGCAGGTAGAAGCGTCGCATCGGGGCCGCCGGGGCCGTGGCTGAAGAGGGCATGCGAGCAGGATCCTGTGTGATGGGCGGGGATCAGCGCATTATGCAGATAGGGTGTGAAAAAAACGGGAAAGAAAAACCCCACCACCGCCGCGGTGGGGCGCAGGCCAGGTCAGAGTACGCGGCTTTCGAAACGGCTGACGCCTGGCAGCTCCACTACCACCTCGTCACCCGCAATGAATGGCCCTACCCCAGCCGGCGTGCCGGTCAGGATCACATCCCCGGCCTGCAACGAGAACTGTGCGGCCATGTGCTGGATCATGGGCACGATGGGGTTGAGCATCATGGCGCTGCTGCCATCCTGGCGCACTTCACCGTTCACCGTCAGGCGTACCGGGATGGCTGTGGTGTCCTCGAAGCTGGAGGCAGACACGAAGGGCGGCAACACGCAGGCCCCGTCGAAGCACTTGGCGAGCTCCCAGGGCAGGCCTTTTTCCTTGAGCTTGGCCTGCAGGTCACGCAGGGTAAGGTCCAGTGCCGGAGCGTAACCGGAAATGGCGTCCAGCACCTCCTCCGGGGTTGGCCGGGTGGACAGCGACTTGCCCAGCAGTACGGCGATTTCCACTTCGTAGTGCACCGAGCCTCGATCGGCCGGGATCTTGAAACCGCCCTCGACCGGCACCACGCAACTGCCGGGTTTGATGAACAGCAACGGCTCGGTCGGAATGGGGTTGTCCAGTTCCTTGGCATGCTCGGCGTAGTTGCGACCGATGCACACCACCTTGCCCAGCGGGAAATGGATGCGCGTGCCGTCTACGTACTGGTGCTGGTAACTCATGGCCGACTCCTCTGGATACTGCTTTTTATTCAGGTGCGAAGATCTTACCCGGATTCATGATGCCGTTAGGGTCGAACACGGCCTTTATTGCCTTCATGCAGGCGATCTCTTCCGGCGACCTGCTGTAGCCCAGGTAGTCACGCTTGGTCATGCCGACGCCGTGCTCGGCGGAAATGGAACCGTTGTAGCGCTCGACGATCTCGAACACCCATTTGTTGACCCGGGCGCAAGAGGCAAAAAACGCGTCCTTGCTCATGTGCTCGGGCTTGAGGATGTTCAGGTGCAGGTTGCCATCCCCGATATGGCCGTACCACACCACCTCATAGTCGGGGTAATGGGCCTGGACGACGGCATCGATATCGCGCAGAAAGGCCGGCACCTTCGATACGGTTACCGAAATATCGTTCTTGTAAGGGGTCCAGTGGGAAATGGTTTCGGACAGGTACTCGCGCAGCTTCCACAGGTTCTTCAGCTGCGTTTCGCTCTGGCTCATGACCCCGTCCAGCACCCAGCCCTGCGCCACGCAATGCTCGAACGTGGCCAGGGCTTCATCGGCCACCTGATCGGTGCTGGCCTCGAACTCCAGCAATGCATAGAACGGGCAAGGCGTGTCGAACGGCGCAGGATCCCCACGTGCAAGGATCTTGGCCAGCCCCTTGTCGGAGAAGAACTCGAACGCCGTCAGGTCCAGCTTGCCCTGAAATGCGTGCAGCACCGGCATGATCGAGTCGAAGTCCGGCGTGCCCAGCACCATGGCGGTGAGGTTGCGCGGCGCGCGGTCCAGGCGCATGGTGGCTTCCACCACGAACCCCAAGGTACCCTCGGCACCGATAAACAGGTGGCGCAGGTCGTAACCGGTGGCGTTCTTGACCAGGCCTTTGTTCAGTTCCAGCAGCTCGCCGGTACCGGTGACCACCTTCAGCCCGGCCACCCAGTTGCGGGTCATGCCGTAGCGAATCACCTTGATGCCGCCGGCATTGGTGCCGATATTGCCACCGACCTGGCTGGAACCACTGGAGGCGAAGTCGACCGGGTAATACAAACCCTGCTCTTCGGCATAGGCCTGCAGTTGCCGGGTAATCACCCCAGGCTGGCAGACCACGGTGCGGTCGAAGGCATCGAAACCCAGAATCTGGTTCATGTAGTCGAAGGCCACCACCACTTCACCCTTGGCGGCAACCGCACCCGCAGACAACCCAGTACGCCCGCCAGAGGGCACCAGCGCCACCTTGTGGGCATTGGCCCAGCGCACGATGGCCTGCACCTGCTCGACCGTTCTGGGCAGCACGATGGCGCTGGGCGCAGGCGGATAATGCTTGGTCCAATCCTTGCCGTAGGCCTCCAGTGAGGCCGCGTCGGTCAGCACCTTGCCAGGGTCGACAAGGGTCATCAGCTCATCTAGTGAAGCGCGCTGGATCATCGCCTGAACTCTCGACTTATTCATGGTCACCCTGAGCACACTTCACCTGTCGGGATAAGCTCAGAGTGTGTCGCGTATGCTAGCATAGCGCTCCTTCTGTTCATGCTAGGGCCGCCCCAGCGGGGCTGCCTCTCGCCATTTTTCTTCGGGATACAGGTTTACGCAGATGAGCAAGACTTCTCTTGAAAAGAGCAAGATCCGGTTCCTTCTTCTTGAAGGTGTACACCAGAATGCGGTCGATACCCTCAAGGCTGCCGGCTACACCAACATCGAATACCTCACTGGTTCGCTGCCCGAAGCCGAACTGAAGGAAAAGATCGCCGATGCCCATTTCATCGGTATCCGCTCACGCACCCAACTGACTGAAGAAATCTTCGACTGCGCCAAGAAACTGGTCGCCGTTGGCTGCTTCTGCATCGGTACCAACCAGGTCGACCTGGAAGCTGCCCGCCAGCGCGGTATCGCGGTATTCAACGCCCCGTACTCCAATACCCGCTCGGTGGCCGAGCTGGTACTGGCCGAGGCCATCCTGCTGCTGCGCGGCATCCCGGAGAAAAACGCATCCTGCCACCGTGGCGGCTGGATCAAGAGCGCGGCCAACTCCTTCGAGATCCGTGGCAAGAAGCTGGGCATCGTCGGCTATGGCTCCATCGGCACTCAGTTGTCGGTACTGGCCGAAAGCGTTGGCATGCAGGTCTATTTCTTCGACCCGCTGACCAAGCTGCCGCTGGGTAACGCGGTACAGGTCACCAGCCTGCACGAACTGCTGGGCCTGGCCGACATCGTGTCGCTGCACGTACCTGAGCTGCCCTCCACCCAGTGGATGATCGGCGAGAAGGAAATCCGCGCGATGAAGAAGGGCTCGATCCTGATCAACGCCGCCCGCGGCACCGTCGTAGAGCTGGACCACCTGGCCGCCGCGATCAAGGACAAGCACCTGATCGGCGCCGCCATCGACGTGTTCCCGGTAGAGCCGCGCTCCAACGATGAAGAGTTCGAAAGCCCGCTGCGCGGCCTGGACAACGTCATCCTCACCCCGCACATCGGTGGCTCCACCGCAGAAGCCCAGGCCAACATCGGCCTGGAAGTCGCCGAGAAGCTGGTCAAGTACAGCGACAACGGTACGTCCGTGTCCTCGGTCAACTTCCCTGAAGTGGCCCTGCCGGCGCACCCTGGCAAACACCGCCTGCTGCACATCCACGAGAACATCCCGGGTGTGCTCAGCGAGATCAACAAGGTGTTTGCCGAGAACGGGATCAACATCTCCGGTCAGTTCCTGCAAACCAACGAGAAAGTGGGTTATGTGGTGATCGACGTCGACGCTGAATACTCCGACCTGGCGCAAGAAAAACTGCAACAGGTCAAGGGCACCATTCGCTCCCGCGTGCTGTTCTAAGTACGCTGCCCCCGCGGCAAGCAAAGCCCAGGTTGCTGACACCCGTCAGTCAAGCAACCTGGGCTTTTGCTTTGGCGCTTGATCTTCGCAACTTCAGGGGCCGGACTTGCCACGGCTGAGAGTCGCCGATAACCCGTCTGCCACATACCTGCCTGTGCAGAAAATTTTGGCCTGCGGTCAAACATCGCCGAGACTTCAATGTCATAGGCTGCGCTCGATCACGGCGAGGAAGAAAGCCATGACGACAGGTACTCATTAGCTGAAAGAAAGGGGCAAGCATGCGTTCGACCATAGGAGTACTGCTGGCAGTACTGATCAGCCCACTGGCTCAGGCAGAGCTGCTGGACGAAATCGCCGACCGCGGTGAACTGCGTATTGCCGTGCAAGCCGACAACTCGCCGTATGCCTTCAAGCAGGACGACCACCTGACCGGTTTCGACATCGAGTTCGGCCAGGCACTGGCTACAGAGCTGGACCTGCGCGCCGAGTTCATCGAAGCCCCGGCACCGGACGTGATCCCGGGTGTGGAAAGCGGCAAGTACGACGTAGCGCTCACGCCTGCCAGCGAGGCCCCCAAGACCGGTAGCCCGCTTGACGCCAGCCAGTCATTCGGCGGCGAGCAGAAGCTGGTGATCCCCTTCCAGCAAGACAACCCCGCGTTCGAAAGCGCGCTCAACAACGCCCTGCAGCGCCTCAAGGACAGCGGCCGCACCGCCGAGCTTGAGCAAAAATGGTTCAGCCCCTGACCCCAGCGGCAGCCACACCGGTCAGCGGCGGGGCGCAGCTTGCGATAGCACGCACCCCAGTGCCTGCTCCGCCTCCGGCAGCTCCAGCTCGCTGAACACCTGCACCCCGGCCCGCAGCAACAGGGCAGCAGTCACCCCCTGCCCGGCCACCTTCACCCCACTGAAGGACCCATCGTACGTCAGCAGGTTGCCGCACGATGGGCTACCGGCCTTCAGCACCGCCACCTGAATGCCATGCCGTTGCACCAGCGCCAATGCCTGGTGTGCACCTGCGAGAAACGCGGGGGTTACATCCTCCCCCAGCAGCGTCAGCACCTGCGCATGGCCATCGAGCACCTGCGTGCCCTGCCCGCCCGGGATTTCTGCAGCGGGCCGCGGCGTGGGCAAACCGCCAGCCACTTCTGGGCACAACGGCACCACTCGCCCCTCTGCCTGCCAACGCTGCAGCAGGTCAGGGTGGCCGCTGGCACGCCCGTCATAACGCACAGGCTGGCCGAGCAGGCAGGCGCTCACCAGCACCTTGGGCAATTCAGAACGGGTCATTGCCGCGTCGCCTGTACCAGCCGGTCAACGACAACCGCTCGCGGCCTGCCGGCAGTACTTCATGGGGCACATCGCCCGACAGAAACACCACCAGGCAGCCGGCCACAGGCTCGACATCATGCTCAACGCCCTGGGCCAGGAACATGCGCAACTGGCCGCCGTCCTCGGGCTGCCAACCTTCGTTGAGGTACAGCACTGCCGACACCGTACGCCTGTCATCGTCGCGAAAGCGGTCCAGATGGCGGCGGTAGAACGCACCCGGCGGATACAGCGCAAAATGGCACTCGAAGTCTTCCAGGCCGAGGAACAGGCCCTGGTTGATCGCCAGGCGCAATTGGTCCATCGCAGCCAGGTACTGGTCGCAGGCATCGGCCTGGCCCGGGTCGACCCACTGGATCTGGTCGCCGCGGATGGCTTCACGCACCTCCTGGGAGGCGCCGCGCCCTACGCCTGCAGGGTTTAGCTCACCTTCGGCATTACGCCGCCGGCATTCGCTCGCAAGCGCCCGCACCAGGTCGCCGGGTAAAAACAGCGCCTGCTGGGACCAGCCACGGGTGGCCAGATCGTCGACGACGGCCGCTAGCATCGGGTTTTCAGGGGAATTTTGCATGGCGCATCATATCCATTCGCCAGATCGGCGCACAGCGCCACTTGGCCGAGAACCACGCACATATCTCGACAAACAGCCGCTGCCACACAGACAATAGCCACCTGCCGACAGGAGTCTTGAATGCGCCGTCTGTTTTCCCTGATTCTGCTGATGATCTGCACCGTACCTGTCTGGGCAGATACCCTGGATCAGCTGTACAAGGTCGCTGGCTGGCCCGACCAGCGCGCCCACTTCACCGATGCCGTCACCGCCGCCCAGCAGCGCTACCGCAACAGCTTGCCGCCGGCCGTTTACCAGGCGCTGGTCAGCAACAGCAACCAGCGCTTCCAGGCCCAGGCCATGGACCGGCGTGCCCAGGCCCAACTGCGCACCGCCTTGCCCAACCCGGCGCCGGCCCTGGCGTTTTTCCAGTCGCCCCTGGGCCGCAAGGTAGTGGCCGCCGAGCTCAAGGCCACGCGCAAGGATGAACTGGCACGCAATGCCCAGGGCCTGCCAAAGATTCAGGCCAGCGACACTCGCCTGCTGATCATCGGCCACCTCGCCCAGGCCCTGCCGGCCCGGGAAGCCGGTGCCGAGGTCAGCCTGGCCATCGCAGGCGTGGCAGCCGACAGCCTCAGCTCCATGATCCCCGGCCTGTTCGGCGGTGGTCAGGCCCAGGGCCTGCTCGACGGCCAGCGCCAGCGCCTGATGAACCAGATTGGCGAAGACCTGAACAACACCCTGCTGTACGTCTACCGTGATTTGTCGGATGCCGAGCTGGAAGAATTCGCCACCTTCGCCGAGTCTGCCGATGGCAAGGCGTATTACCAGGCTGCCCTCACCGCCGTGCGCGCGGGCCTGGCCGTTGGCCAGGACGCCAACCAGCTGAATTGATCAGCCTATCTGCAGGTCGAGGAAATCGAAATAGCGCTGGCGGATAGCCGGTAGCTCGTTCGCCAGGTGATGGCGGGCCCCGGGCAGCATCAGCACCCGGGGCGTGTCGAACTTGGCCTTGAGCACGGCGAGGTTGTACGGCCAGTCCACAGTGCCGTCGTTCTCCCCTTGCACGATCACCGGGTGCCGTGCACTGCAGGGCGCGGCTTCTATGCGTTTGATCCAGGCGATCAGCGCGCCCACCCAGGCCGTGGGCAGGCGACGGGGCTGCAACGGGTCGGCCTGCAGAAACGCCAGGAATGCCGGGTCATTGGTGTTGTCGCTGAAGCGCCGTTCGATACCGTTCACAAAGTGACGCAGCACCTGGTAGCTGAACTTCGACCAGCCCCAGGCACACGGGCGCACCAAGGGTGCCAACAGGATGACCTCGCCATCCACAGGGCTGTGCTCAGCCTGGTGCAACAGGTGGTCGACGGCGATTGCACCACCGGTGCTTTGGCCGCACAGGTGCCACGGGTGGGGCAGCCGCAGTGCGCGGGCCTGTTCGAACAGGGCGTCGAGCACCTGCTGATACACCGCAAAGTCATCGATGCTGGCACGCTCGCCACTGGACAAGCCATGGCCCGGCAGGTCGCAGCTGATCACCGCAAACCCATGTTTCAGCGCCCAGGCAATCACATGCCGGTACAAGCCCATGTGGTCGTAATAACCGTGCAGCAAAAACAGCGTTGCCTTCGGCTGCAGGGGCGACCACACCTGCCCCACCACCTCGAACCCAGCAACGGGGAAGCTGCCCAGCCAGCTGTGCACGGGCACATCCAGACCATAGAAGCGTTGATAATGCTGGGCATGCGCCGACAGCGGCTGGCGCGCGCCGAGCGGGGCCAGGCTGGTGCGCAACAGGTCGGGGTGAAAGGCAGCGGGCATCGGGTATATCCACAGTGCAACAAGTATTGACTTGGGATATTCAGCTCATGGCCGCGCCGTGGCAAGCTTGCCGTTCACCCCACACGAGCCTGCATCCGGTTCATGAATACCCGAACCCTCAAAACGTCGTGCCTGGCGCTTGGCCTGATCGTGGGCGCAGCCATCCTCTGGCAGGCCTACGGCAGTTTCCAGGCCCGCTACCTGCGCCCGTTCGACAACCAGGCCACGGTATTCGATGGCAGCCAACTGCAGTTGCCTGCAGCGCTTGCGGGCCCCGGGCCCATCCGCGTGGTGCATTTTCGCGACCCGGCCTGCCCCTGCAACGTTGGCAACCAACAGCATCTGGCCGACCTGGCTGGCCAGTTCGCAGGCAAGGGCGTGAAGTTTTATGTGCTGCAAAAGCCTGGCAGCCAAGGCCGCATGCCTGCAGACCTGACCGCCTTGCAGCCCCTGGCCAGCCTGCCGGGCAGCGAACGGCTGCCGGCCTCGCCGGCGGTCGCCATCTGGGACCGCCAAGGCCATCTGGCCTACTTTGGCCCCTACAGCGAGGGGGCGGTGTGCAATGCCAGCAACAGCTTCATCGAGCCGATCCTCAAGGCACTGCTCGACGGCCGCCAGGTCCAGGCATCCAATACCTTGGCCGTTGGCTGCTACTGCCCGTGGGCCGGTTGACGGATACGCGCCGGGTTGCCCACCACCACAGCGCCCGCCGGCACGTCACGGGTGACCACGCTGCCAGCGCCCACCACCGCATCATCGCCAATGGTCACGCCAGGCAGGATGATCGCCCCGCCGCCGATCCATACATTGTTGCCAATGGTCACCGGCCGCCCGCTCTCAAGGCCGGTGCGACGCACCTCGGGGTCCAGGGGGTGGTCAGCCGCGTAAATCTGCACGTTGGGGCCGATCTGGCAATCGTCGCCGATGCGCACAGGCAGTACATCGAGAATCACACAGTTGAAGTTCATGAACGTGTTACGGCCCACACTGATGTTGTAGCCGTAGTCGCAGTGAAACGGCGGGCGAATCACCGTGTTGTCGCCGATGTGGCCGAGGTGCTCGGCCAACAGCCCATGGCGGGCTTGCGAGGGCATCTCTGCACCGCTGTTGTACCGTAGCATCCACTGTCGGTTGGCGGTTTGCTCGGCCTGCAGCTCTGGACAGGTGGCGTGGTACAGCTGGCCTGTCAGCATTTTCTGTTTTTCGCTGAGTGACATGGAAACTCCTGCCTGGGGGCTATGCTCTTTTCGCGAATGTGTCGATGATCGGACCACACAATCTGCCCAATCACTCAAAGGAGACTGCATGAAGCGCGGCCTGGCCCTGTTGGTTGTCGTTATCGCCCTGGCCGTCGGGGCTGGCTACGTATACGTACAGGGCAAACTGCCGCGCCGCGACGGCGAGGTAGCGGTTGCCGGCCTGCAGGCCCCCGTCAGCGTGCGTTACGACACACGGGGTGTGCCGCACCTGCAGGCGCAGAACGAGCCTGACCTGTACCGGGCACTGGGGTACGTGCACGCCCAGGACAGGCTGTTCCAGATGGAGATCCTGCGCCGCCTGGCGCGGGGCGAGCTGGCTGAAGTGCTGGGTGAAAAACTGGTCCCTACAGACGCCCTGTTCCGCAGCCTGCGTATCCGCGAACAGGCCACCCTGATGGCCCAGCGTCAAGACCACCAGGCCCCTGCCTGGCGCGCGCTGCAGGCCTACCTCGCCGGGGTGAACAGCTGGCAGGCCAGCCACCCCAAGCCCGTGGAGTTCGACTTGCTCGGCATCAGCCCGCGCCCCTTCACCGCCGAGGACACCCTGAGCATCGCCGGGTACCTGGCCTACAGCTTTGCCGCCGCATTCCGCACCGAGCCTGCACTCACCTTCATCCGCGACCAACTGGGGCCTGAATACCTGGGCATCTTCGACCTCGCCTGGCAACCAGGCGGCGCACTGGGCAAGCCGCTGGCGGCTGCCGACTGGCGCAGCCTGGAAACTCTGGCCACGGTCAGCCACAACGCGCTGACGGCATTGGCGGTGCCGCAGTTCGAAGGCAGCAATGCCTGGGCAGTGGCCGGCAGCCGCACCCGCAGCGGCAAGCCGCTGCTGGCCGGCGACCCGCATATCGGCTTTGCAGCGCCGGCAGTGTGGTACGAAGCGGAGCTGTCGGCACCGGGTTTCAACCTGTACGGGTACTTCCAGGCCCTGAACCCTTTCGCCTTGCTGGGCCATAACCGTGATTTCGGCTGGAGCCTGACCATGTTCCAGAACGATGACATCGACCTGATCGCAGAAAGGCCCAACCCAGTCGATGCCCAGCAGGTACTGGTCAAGGACCAGTGGCAGCCACTGGAGCACAGCGAACAGACCATCGCCGTCAAGGGCGGGCAGCCGGTCACCCTGCAACTGCGCCGGTCCCCCCACGGCCCGATCGTCAACGATGTGCTCGGGGAGTCGGCGGGCAACACGCCCATTGCCATGTGGTGGGCGTTTCTGGAAACCGAAAACCCCATTCTCGACGGTTTCTACCAGCTCAACCGTGCCGACACCCTGGGCAAGATGCGCCAGGCCGCCGCCCAGGTGCATGCACCCGGTTTGAACTTCGTGTGGGCCAACGCCCGTGGTGATATCGGCTGGTGGGCGGCTGCGCGCTTGCCGATCCGCCCTGACGGTGTGAACCCGGCATTCATCCTCGATGGCAGCAGTACCCAGGCGGACAAACTGGGTTTCTACCCCTTCAGCGCCAACCCGCAACAGGAAAACCCTGTCAGTGGGTACATCGTTTCGGCCAACTACCAGCCGCCGGCCGCCATGCCGATACCCGGCTACTACAACCTACCCGACCGGGGCCGCCAGCTCGATCGCCTGCTGGCAGACACGCAAACCCAATGGGATACCGCCAACAGCCAGGCCCTGCAGCTGGACACCTCCAGTGACTACGGCCCGCGCACCCTGGCACCACTGCTGGCGACACTGCGCGCAGTAGCCGAGGGTGATGAAGAAAAGGAGCTTGTGGAACAGTTGGCGGCCTGGGAGGGCGACTACCCGCTGGGCTCCATCAACGCCACGGTGTTCAACCAGTTCTTGTATGAGCTGGCATTTGCCGCGATGCATGACGAACTGGGTGACGCCTGGTTCCCGGTACTCATCAGCACCCGAGCCATCGACGCTGCCTTGCCACGCCTCGCCGCCGACGCCGGTTCCCCCTGGTGGAACACCCGCGGCGCCAGCCAGCCCACCGACCGCACCGGGGTTGTGCGGGTGGCCTGGCAGCAGACGGTGCAGCACCTGCGCAAGGCTTTGGGCAACGACCCCGCCAGTTGGCAGTGGGGCAAGGCGCATACCCTCACCCATAACCACCCGCTGGGTGTGCAAAAGCCCCTGAACCTGCTGTTCAACGTGGGCCCGTTCCCGGCCCCTGGCACCCACGAAGTGCCCAACAATCTATCGGCCAAGATCGGCCCGGCGCCGTGGCCGGTCACCTACGGCCCGTCCACCCGGCGCTTGATCGACTTCGCCGATGCCGGCCAGGCACTGACCAGTAACCCGGTCGGGCAAAGCGGCGTGCCTTTCGACAAGCACTACGCGGACCAGGCCGAGGGGTATGTGCAGGGGCAGTACCAGAAAACACAGATGGGGGCCATTCCGGCGCACAGTACCTTGAGGCTCGTGCCTGGCGGTTGATCAGCGGGGGGGGGAAGCCCCCCCCCCCCCCCCCGGGGCCCCCCGCCCCAAGAGCGCGGTACCGGA
>NZ_JACVVH010000073.1:0-18597 GCF_016647865.1 Pseudomonas sp. S60
TCTTGGTGGTGGGGGTGGGGGTTTCCGCGGGGGGCGCCCCCCCCCCCCCCCGGCCAGCCCGTTCACCCCTGCCACTTGCCGCCTTCTACGATCACGCTCTCGGGCTTGGTGTCGTCGCTCAGTTCCTTGCGTACATATTGGTCATACAGTTTCAGCAGGAACTTCTCTTCGCCCAGCTTGGCCAGCTCGGCGTTCACCCAGTCGCGCAGTTCGGTGTTGCCCTTCTTCACCGCCGGCGCAATGGGCGCCTCATCGCCCAGCAACTCAGGCAATACACGGTAGCCCGGGTTTTGCTTGGCCCAGCTGAACAGGATCAGGTTGTCCTGGGCGTAGGCATCGCCACGGCCGGTGGCTAAGGCCTGGAGCGACTCGCTGTTCTTCTCGAACTTCAACAGCTTCCAGTCCGGATGATGCGTTGTCAGCCAGATATCAGCTGTGGTGCCCGTGGTGACGATAATGGTCTTGTCGGCCAGGTCGTCGAGTTTCTGCACTGGGCTGCCATCGGCAACAATGGCTTGTACCGCCACCCGCAAGTTAGGGTTGGTGAAATCCACGGCCTCTTTACGTTCGGGGGTCACGGTCATGTTGGCAAGGATCAGGTCCACCTTGTCGCTCTGCAGGAAGGGGATACGGCTGGCCGGCTCCACGGCAACAAACTCGACCTTGTTCTCGTCACCCAGCAGGTCCTTGGCCAGGCGACGGCCAATGTCGGTATCGAAGCCAACGTAGCGGCCCTTTTCGTCAACGAAACCAAACGGCGGCTTGTCGGTGAATACCCCGACGATCAGCTTGTCCCTGGCCTTGATGGTTTCCAGGTAACTGGTAGCCGGTGATGCCACACCGGGTTTGGGCGGCTCTTCGGCCTTGTTGCAGCCGGCAAGCAGGGCAAGGCCCAGGAGGGGTGCGAGCAGTTTGGTGTAGTGGGCAATTCTCATGACAGTTCCTTGTGCAATGTTTTCGGCAGGGTTTCTACGAAGGAGAATTTCTCCAGGAACTGCTGCGCGCGTGCGGTTTGCGGTTGGGTGAAGAAGCTCTCGGGGTCGCCCTGTTCAAGGATCCTGCCGGCCTCCATGAACACGATGCGGTCGGCCACCGCGCGAGCGAAGGCCATTTCGTGGGTAACAATCAGCAAGGTCATGCCGTCACGGGCCAGGCCCTGGATCACGTGCAGCACTTCCTTGACCATTTCCGGGTCGAGCGCTGCGGTGACCTCGTCGAACAGCATCACGTCGGGGTTCATGCACAGCGAGCGCACGATCGCGATGCGCTGCTGCTGGCCGCCAGACAACTGCCGGGGAAAGGCGTCGCGCTTGTCCAGCAGGCCGACACGCGCCAGCAATGCCTCGGCCTGGGCCTGGGCCTCACCGCGTTCACGCCGTTGCACCTTCAACGGGCCCAGCAGCAAGTTATCCAGCACGCTCATGTGGCCAAACAGGTGGTAGCTCTGGAACACCATGCCGACACGCTGGCGAACCGCGCGCCAGTCCGTACCGGGCGCCAACAGCGCCTGCCCGGCAAGGCGCAACTGGCCGCTGTGGGCCTGCTCCAGGCCGTTGAGGCAACGCAGCAGCGTGCTCTTGCCGCAACCGCTGGGGCCGAGGATGACCACGACTTCCCCGGCGGCCACTTTCAGGTCGACGTTTTCGAGCACCTGGTGCTCACCGAAATACTTGTTGAAACCCTGAAATTCGATCAATGCGTTCATGAGTGGGCCCAGCGCCGCTCCAGCACGCGTGAAGCGGCCGACAATGGATAACAGACGATGAAAAAGAACAGAAACAGCGCCCCGTAGATAAGCACCGACTCGTAGGTGCGCTCGATGATTTGCTGGCCCGCCTTGATCACTTCGACCACGCCGATCAACACCGCCAGCGAACTGGTCTTGATGATCCGCGTGTAGATATTGATGGTGGGCGGGGTCATGCGCTTGAGCGCCTGCGGCAGCAGCACGTAGCTGTAAAGCTGCCACCCCGCCAGGCCGATCGACAGGCCCGCTTCACGCTGACCGCGTGGCAGTGAGCGCAGCGCGCCGCGTACCACCTCGCCGACTTCACTGGCACCCCACAGGCCCAGTACCAGTACGGCGCACCAGAAGCTGGGAATGCTGATGGCAAAAAAGATCGGCAAGCCGAAAAACACCAGGTACAGCCACACCAGGACCGGGATGGCGCGAAACAGCTCCAGGTACACCTGCAGCGCGATATCCAGCACACGGCTGCCCAGGGTTGCCAGTACGCCGTACAGCACACCCCCCAACGTCGCGAATACAATGCCCAGCGCAGAAATAGCCAAGGTTTGCGCGGCGCCGCCTGCCAGCTGCGGCAGCGCCTGGATCAACAGCTCAATTGCCGAACTGGCCATCTTGCAGCCTCCGTTCCACGTGACGCAGCAGCAATGAAAGGGGCAGGAACAGCAACACGCAGAGCAGGGTCAGCACCGTGAGCATTTCGTAGGTCTTGTAGTACAGGGCAATGTAGTTCTTGGTGGTGTAGAGGATCTCTGGCACCGCCACCGCCGATACCACTGTGGTTTCCTTCAACAGGAAGATGAAATTTGCGAACAGTGCCGGCAGGCTGAGGATGCCAGCTTGGGGCAGTACCACGTGGCGCAGCAACTGCCCTTCAGACAGCCCGATGGAGCGCCCGGACTCAAGCTGCGCCTTGGGGACGGCTTCGACACCGGCTCTGAGCACCTCGGTCAAGTAGGCGCCGCCCATGAAGGTCATGGTGATGATCGCGGCTGCAAACCCGGAAACCTTCACACCCAAGCTTGGCAGGGCGAAGTAGATGAAGAACAGCTGGATCAGTAGCGGTGTATTGCGTGCCAGTTCCACATAGGCTTTCACCAGCCGCCACAGGTAGGGAACACGCAGGACCAGCAAGCTGGCGTTGATCAGGGCAACCAGCAGTGACGTGGCAATGGCGATCAGGCCGACCTGCAACGTCACCCCAACGGCCTTGAGAAAAGTGGGTAGTGTGCTGAGGATGAAGGCGGTGTCGAGGGTCATGGGAGCATGTCTACAGGGTGAGTGGCGGCACGACAGATAGACTCTAATGCTCTAAAAGACTTTAGATAAATACCTTTATGGAATATCCATAGTTTGCGTATGAAGGGGGGCCAAACCGCCACCCGCAGCCCGCCCAATGCCCCAATAAATAAAAACGCCGACACATCAGTGTCGGCGTCAGGTCACACTACCAGCAGCAAACGCATCAGAACGCTGGCAGTACAGCACCCTGGTACTTCTTGGCGATGAATGCCTTCACCTCGGGGCTGGTCAGGGCCTTGGCCAGTTTCTGCATGGCGTCGCTGTTCTTGTTGTCCGGGCGGGCTACCAGGAAGTTCACGTAAGGCGAGTCGCTGCCTTCGATCACCAGCGCATCCTTGGCCGGGTTCAGGCCGGCTTCAAGGGCGTAGTTGGTGTTGATCATGTCCAGGTCCACCTGGTCCAGTACGCGGGGCAGCATGGCCGATTCAAGCTCGCGGAATTTCAACTTCTTGGGGTTCTCGGCGATGTCCTTGGGCGTTGCCAGGGCGTTTTTCGGATCCTTCAGGGTAATCAGGCCTTCCTTCTGCAGCAGCAGCAATGCACGGCCGCTGTTGCTGCCTTCGTTGGGGATGGCAACCGTGGCGCCTTCTGGCAGGTCTTTCAGGCTCTTGAATTTTTTGGAGTAGCCACCGAAGGGCTCCACGTGTACGCCGATCACGGTTTCCAGGTGCGTGCCCTTGCCCTCGTTGAAGCTCTGCAGGTACGGCAGGGTCTGGAAGTAGTTGGCGTCCAGACGCTTCTGGTCGACCTGCACGTTAGGCTGCACGTAGTCGGTGAAGACCTTGATCTGCAGGTCCACCCCTTCCTTGGCCAAGGTCGGCTTGATCAGCTCCAGGATCTCGGCATGGGGTACGGGGGTTGCAGCAACCACCAGTTTTTCGGCGGCAGCGGCCAGGCCGGCGAACGACAGGGCGGCAGCCAGGGCGGTGGTCAGCAGGGTCTTCTTCATGGTGATCCTTGTTCTGAATGCGGGCCATCGGCGATGGCAGATATATGTGCCTACCGACGATTCAGCGGGCGTGAGGCGGACAATACCTAGATTTTTTATGCCGGAACAATATCTTTTAATTAGCTGCTTATTCCAAAATCAAAATGCCACCTACCCATTTGCTTATTAGCGCGTGCTACCGCGCAGCGCTGGGCAAATCGAGGTCTTGAGGCAGGATCTCTTCCCCGTCGTTGACCAGCAAGGCAAAGTGGATGACGTTCTCCAGTTCCCGGGTATTGCCCGTCCAGGGGTGAGCCTCGAGTAACTGCTGCGCCGCCTCGCTCACCAGCGGTACCGGCCGTTGCAGGCGAACGCTGTAGATCCCCACGAAATACTCGGCCAACGCCAGGATATCGCCGGGCCGCTCGCGCAAGGGTGGCAACTCCAGCGCACCTTCGCGCAAGTATTGATACAGGCGCTCATTGAACCGCCCGGCCTTGACCACCCGGGCCAGGTCGATGCTGGTAGCAGCCACCAGGCGGACATCCACCGGCTGCGGCTTCTGCGCGCCTACCCGCGTCACTTCACGGTTCTCCAAGGCTGCCAGCAGCTTGCCCTGTATGGTCAACGGCAGGTCAGCAATTTCATCCAGGTACAGCGTGCCGCCGTTGGCCGAACCGAACCAACCGGCGCGGCTACTGGCCGTGCCCCCCTGGCTGCCGGCGCTGTAGCCGAACAGCTCGGCATCGGCGTAGGTCGCACTGATGGCGGCGCAGTTGACCGAGACGAACAGGCCGCTGCGGTCACTGGCGCGGTGGATCTGGCGGGCCAGCAGTTCCTTGCCCGAACCTGTTTCACCCCGGATGAGCACTGGCAATGGCAGTGGTGCCAGGCGTTCCAGGTCCTCACGCAGTTGCTGCGAGCGGGGGTCGATGAACACCAGGGCCTTGGCACGAATGCTCAGTGGGCTCTTGTCCAGTTCGGGAAAGGTCAGCAGCGGCTGGCCAAAAGGGTTTTGAAACGTCATGACAAACTCCCACACCGGCCCTGCTGGGCCCGGCTTCACGCCGACAATAAACAGAAAAGGCTGTCAGGCACGGCGCAGTGCGCGCTGCTCCACCCGGCTTTGCAGGCGGTACAGGTAAGCGAAACCGCCCTCCCAGCGCTCATGGCCTGACTTCACGTTGATGTGCCCCGCATTGCTCAGCAACCCCGCTTCGGCACCCCAGGCCTGAGCCAGCGACAGCGCCCGCGGTACGCTCACCGCCGGGTCGTTGTCGGAGCTGACGACCTGGCTCGGAAACGGTAGTGGCGCGCCGGGGATGGGCGCGAAGTTGCGCAGCGCCGCCGCGCAGGTTGGCCGCTCCACATCGGCCGGCGCCACCAGCAATGCCCCCCGTACCCGCCGTAGCAGGCCGGGGCTGGCTTGCGCGGCCCAGTGGGCAACCGTGATGCAGCCAAGGCTGTGGGCAATCAGGATAACGGGCGAGCGCTCGGCGGCAATCGCCTGCTCCAGCGCCTGCACCCAGTCCTGGCGCTGCGGGGTGAGCCAGTCGTGCTGCTCCACCCGCGCGCTGTTGGGCAGGGTGCGCTGCCAGTGGCTCTGCCAATGGTTGTCTGGCGATCCTTGCCAGCCCGGCACAATCAGGTAACGAATAGACTCATTGCGCATGGGACGCCTCCAGGGGTGTTTGCGTGCTTGGAGACCAGTATAGGGTGGGGGTTATATTCGTAAAGGAATAAGAAGCTATTTGTTAATAACTAAAAGTTTAATCTGTGGGAGCGGGTTTACCCGCGAAGCCTTTTATCCACAGCGACAAAAAAAGGGCCATCCCCTGCCAAGAGATATGGCCCATAAGCATTGCCTGAAGAGGTTGATGGCATCAGCGCGCAGTAATGACCGCCAGTTTGCTGATGCCGGCACGTTCGATGGCGGCCATGGCGCGCGCCACCTCACCGTAGTTCACGCCATCATCGGCCTGCAGTTGCACACGCAGGCCAGCGTCCTTGGCCTTGGCGGCCTTGAGGCTGCCTTCCAGCGCGTCAGGCTGGATCTCGTCCTTGTTGATGAACAGCTTGCCGCTGCCATCGATGCTGACCACCAGCGGGTCCTTCTGCTCCACCGGGGCCACGGCCTCGGTCTTGGGCAGGTTGATGGGGATGGCATTGGTGAGCAGCGGTGCAGTGACGATGAACACCACCAGCAACACCAGCATTACATCCACCAACGGCGTCACGTTGATTTCGCTGAGGACTTCGTCGCTGTCCTGGGTCGAGAACGCCATGTCAGGAGGCCTCCTTCACGGGCTGGGTAAAGCCACCCTGGGGCTTGTGTACAGCCGGGTGTACCAATACGCGGAAGGCACTCTTCTGCGCCAGGCTGTAGAAATCGTGGGCGAAATCGTCCAGGTCAGCGGCTGTCAGCTTCAGGCGGCGCAGGAAATAGTTGTACACAAGCACCGCCGGTACGGCCACGGCGATACCCACGCCGGTAGCGACCAGTGCAGCGCCAATCGGCCCGGCTACGGTTTCCAGGCTCGCAGAGCCCGCCGCACTGATGCCCTTGAGCGCCTCCATGATGCCCCACACGGTGCCAAACAGCCCGATGAAGGGTGAGGTACTGCCGATGCTCGCCACCACCGCCAGGCCGGTTTCCAGCGAGCGCCGCTCACGCACGATCTGCTGGCGCAGGGCCCGCTCCAGGCGGTCCTGGTGATTGATGGCGTGGCTCAGGTCACTGGCCTGGGCATCGCCTACCGCGATGGCAGCGTAACCGGACTGCGCCACCCGTGCCGCAGGGCCTGGCAGCTCGTGGCTGAGTTCGGCAGCCGAGTCCAGGCTGGACGCCGCCCAGAATTGTTGATGGAAGCGTCTGTCCTGATTTTTCAGGCGCACGAACTGCAAGGTTTTCACCAGGGCCAGGCCCCAGGTGACGACGGAAAAGCCGACCAGCAACCAGATGACGGCGCTTTCTACGGACTCGAAGGGGGATGCCAGCACGCTCATGGGATGTCTTCCTGTGTTCTGCAAAGGGGGAGTTAGCGAAGCTTGAAGTCGATGGGCACACTGACCCAGCCGGTCTGGGCAACGTCACCCTGCTTGGCGGGGACGAAGCTCCAGCGCTTGACTGCAGCCAGGGCTGCGGCGTCCAGCGCATCACGGCCACTGCTTTTCTGGACCTGGATCTGCCCGGGCTTGCCGCTGGGCAGCACTTCTACACGCAACAGCACCGTGCCTTCCCAGCCCCGCCGTTGGGCCATCTGCGGGTAGTCCGGCGCCGGGTTCTTCAGGTAAGCGGCGTTGGCCGAGGCCGGTGTAACCGGCGCGGGCGCAGGTGGCGCTGGTGTGGCCGGGGCCGGGGCCGCGACCGGAGCTGGTGGTGGAGCCTCCACCGGCTTGGGCTTGGGTGGCGGCTTGGGCGCCTGCTTGACCACGGGTTTGGGCACGGGCTTGGGTTTTGGCTTGGGCTTGGCAGCCAGCTCGTCAACCACCGGCGGCGGAGGTGGCGGCTCGACCACCGGCGGTGCAGGTGCAGGCGGCGGGGGCTCGACCACAGGCGGTGCGGGTGCCGCGAACTCGATGGTCATGGGCGGCACCTGTGGCGGCACCACAGGCAGCTCGGGTGTGGGTGCTTGGCTGATCCAGTAAGCGGCAGCGCCGTGCAAGGCCAGCACCAGCAGCCCCAAGGCCAATTTGTCCCGCCGTTTGAGGCCGCTGACGGGTGAGCGTTGCAGGCGCAGTTGGCCAAGGGGAAGGCGCGCAGTGCGTCCAAGCTCGACCAGTTCGCCCGGTGCTGGGCGCCATGGCAGGTCGTAGGCCCTGACGGCCGAGTGGGCATTACCCATTGATGAAACTCCTGGGGCTGGATTCAGGTAAGTGGCTGAATCATCGGGCCAGAGGCATATCTCTGAAAGTAATGTTTAAATTTATTGTTATAACTTTATTGAATATTGGTTTGGTAGGGTTGCGCGAAGGGCCCAGTTTTACGGGGCTTTGCAGGCGGGGGGCTGAAATGATGCAACGTAGGCATTAAAACTATTCGTCAACGGCATGGAAGATGCCACCGTAGGAGCGACCGCTAGGTCGCGATGGGGTGTTGTAGGAGCGACCGCTAGGTCGCGATGGGATGCCGTAGGAGCGACCGCCAGGTCGCGATGGGCTGCCGTAGGAGCGACCGCTAGGTCGCGATGGGCTGCATAGCAGCCCTAAGGGCATAACCCGTACGGGGCTGCTGCGCAGCCCATCGCGACCTAGCGGTCGCTCCTACAACACCCCATCGCGACCTGGCGGTCGCTCCTACGCGCTCCTACGCGTCCCTACAACGGCAGCTTCGGCCGGAAGAAGAGGGTTTCGCCACGGGCCAGGTCGGTCAGGCTGTCGTGGTCCTTGACCACTTCGGCCTCGATCAGGTCGCTCTGCCCTTCCACCTTCAGGGTGACCCGCGTGGTGGCACCCAAGGGCCGGATGTCACGCACCTCGGCGGCCTGATGCCCTTCGGTTTCGTGCCGCGACAACGACACTTCGTGCGGGCGGAACAGCACATGGTGGCCCTCGCTCAATGCCAGGCGGTTCGAATCCCCGAGGAAGTGGTAGACGAAGTCGTTGGCCGGTTGCTCGTACACCTCACCTGGCGAGCCGATCTGCTCGATCACGCCCTTGTTCATCACCACAATGCGGTCAGCCACCTCCATGGCCTCCTCCTGGTCATGGGTGACAAACACCGACGTCAGGTTGATGTCCTCATGCAGCCGTGCCAGCCAGCGGCGCAGCTCCTTGCGCACCTTGGCGTCCAACGCCCCGAACGGCTCATCCAGCAACAGTACCTTCGGCTCCACCGCCAATGCCCGCGCCAGAGCGATACGCTGGCGCTGGCCACCGGACAGCTGTTCCGGGTAGCGGTCGGCCAGCCAGTCCAACTGCACCATGTTCAGCAGTTCATGCACCTTCTCGGCGATGCGGCTTTCACTCGGGCGCTCGCCCTTGGGCTTCATGCGCAGCCCAAAGGCGACGTTGTCGAACACGCTCATGTGGCGGAACAGCGCGTAATGCTGGAAGACGAACCCCACGTTGCGGTCACGCACGTCGTGGCCGGACACATCCTCGCCATGGAACACGATGCTGCCCTGGTCCGGGGTTTCCAGGCCGGCGATGATGCGCAGCAAGGTGGTCTTGCCGCAGCCCGACGGGCCAAGCAGGGCGACCAGCTCGCCACTGTTGATATCCAGGTTGATGTTGTCCAGGGCCTGGAAGCTGTTGAAGCGCTTGCTGACGTTACGAACTTCGATCGACATGAATCATTCCTCCGCGGCGCTGTGGCGCAGGCGGTTAATACGGTTCTCGCTCCACTGCTTGAGCAGCAGGATGAAGAGCGCCAGGATCAGCAACAGGCTGGCCACGCTGAAGGCCGCCACGTGGTTGTATTCGTTGTAGAGGATCTCCACATGCAGCGGCAAGGTGTTGGTCACACCGCGGATATGGCCGGACACCACCGACACCGCGCCAAACTCGCCCATCGCCCGCGCGGTACACAGCACCACGCCGTAGATCAGGCCCCATTTGATGTTGGGCAGGGTCACGTGCCAGAACATCTGCCAGCCATTGGCCCCCAGCAAACGTGCGGCTTCCTCTTCCTGCGTGCCCTGCTCCTGCATCAGCGGGATCAGCTCACGGGCCACGAACGGCACGGTGACGAAGATGGTGGCCAGGACGATGCCCGGCAGGGCGAAGACGATCTGGATGTCGTGGTCCTGCAGCCACGGGCCGAGCAGGCCCTGGGCGCCGAACATCAGCACGTAAACCAGGCCGGCGATTACCGGCGATACCGAGAACGGCAGATCGATCAGGGTGACCAGGATGCTTTTGCCACGGAAGCTGTACTTGCTGACGCACCATGCCGCGCTGACGCCGAACACCAGGTTGAGAGGCACCGATATCGCCACTGCAAGCAGGGTGAGCCGCAAGGCCGCCAGTGCGTCGGGTTCGAAGATGGCTTCGAAGAAGGTGCCGAAACCGTTTTTCAGCGCCTGCGATACCACAATCACCAGCGGCAGCAGCAGGAACAGCGCGAACACCAGCCAGCCAAGGCCGATGAGCACCCGGCGCGAGGTGGCGCTGCCGCGGCGGGCGGCATTGGCAGCGGCGGTTGCATTCAGGGATGAACTGGACATGCCGGCCTCCTTCAAGGGGTTTCGATGCGGCGCTGCAGCAGGTTGATCAGCAGCAGCAGGATGAAGGAAACCACCAGCATCAGCACGCCGATGGCGGTCGCGCCGGTGTAGTCGTACTGGTCGAGCTTGACCATGATCAGCAGTGGCAGGATCTCGGTCTTCATCGGCATGTTGCCGGCAATGAAGATGACCGAACCGTACTCACCCACGCCACGGGCAAACGCCAGGGCAAAACCGGTGAGCCAGGCTGGCAGCAATGCCGGCGCCAGCACATGGCGGAACACTTGCAGCGGCTTGGCACCCAGGCACGCAGCGGCTTCTTCAACCTCGCGTGGAATGTCGGCCAGCACCGGCTGCACCGTGCGCACCACGAACGGCAGGGTGACGAAGGTCAGCGCCAGGGTGATGCCCAGCGGGGTGTAGGCGATCTTGAAACCAAGGTCGGTGGCGAACTGGCCAACCCAACCGGCCGGCGCGTACAGGGCGGTCAGGGCGATACCGGCAACCGCGGTGGGCAGGGCGAACGGCAGGTCGATCATGGCGTCGATGATCTTGCGGCCGGGGAAGGTGTAGCGCACCAGCACCCAAGCCAGCAGGGTGCCGATCACGCCGTTGATGATGGCCGCGAACAGGGCAGTGCCAAAGCTCAGCTTCAACGCGGCGATCACTCGCGGCGCGCTGATGATGGTCCAGAACTGCTCCCAGGTGAGCTGGGCGGCATGCACGAACATGGCGGCCAGCGGTATCAGCACGATCAGGCTGAGGTACACCAAGGTGTACCCCAGCGTCAGCCCGAAGCCGGGTATGACGGGGGAAATGCGACGTGACATAAATATCCCTGGTTGAACGCACGAGGCCCGGCAGTCATGCCGGGCCGGTGCTGGCTTTCGATTCTGGGGCTGTCACACAGCCCCGCATCATCCTGGCCGCTTACTGTGCCTGATAGATCTGGTCGAAAACACCGCCATCATTGAAGAACTTGGGTTGCGCAGTCTTCCAGCCACCGAAGTCCTTGTCGATCGTCACCAGGTCCAGTTTCGGGAACTGCTTGCCGAACTCGGCCGCCACCTTCTCATCACGCGGGCGGTAGAAGTTCTCGGCGGCGATCTTCTGCCCAGCCGGGCTGTACAGGTGTTTCAGGTACTCGGTGGCAATTTCCGTATTACCCTTTTTCTCGGCGTTCTTGTCCACCACCGCAACCGGTGGTTCAGCCAGGATCGACAGCGACGGCACCACGATGTCGAACTTGTCGGCGCCGCCGTCTTCCTTCAGCGCCAGGAACGCTTCGTTTTCCCAGGCCAGCAGCACATCGCCCTGGCCATTGTTGACGAAGGTGATGGTGGAGCCACGCGCCCCGGTATCCAGCACCGGCACGTGCTTGAACAGTTCCTGCACGTAGGCTTTGGCTTTCTCTTCGCTGCCACCGGTTTTCAGGCCATAGGCCCAGGCCGCCAGGAAGTTCCAGCGTGCGCCGCCGGAAGTCTTCGGGTTGGGCGTGATCACCGAGACGTCTTTCTTGATCAGGTCGCCCCAGTCCTTGATGCCCTTGGGGTTGCCCTTGCGCACCAGGAACACGATGGTGGAGGTATAGGGGGTGCTGGCATCGGGCAGGCGCTTCTGCCAGTCCTCGGGCAGGGTCTTGCCCAGTTTCGCGATTTCGTCGATATCACCGGCCAGGGCCAGGGTTACCACGTCGGCACGCAACCCGTCGATCACCGCACGGCCCTGCTTGCCCGAGCCGCCGTGGGACTGCTGGATTTTCACCTTGTCGTCCGGGTGGGACTGCTGCCAGTGCTTGATGAATTCGGCGTTGTACTGCTGGTACAGCTCACGGGTGGGGTCGTAGGACACGTTCAGCAGTTCGTAGTCCTTGGCGACGGCGGAACCGGCAAAAACAGCGCTGGCCAGGGCGGCGAGTGCATAGCGGCGGATGGACATGGTGAAGCTCCCGATTGGCATTTTTCTAGTTCTGAAGGGTATGGCGGGTTCAGCTGGGCTTGTTGCCAGGCTGTTGCAGGCGGAATTTTTCCTTGCGTTCGATCTGCACCACCTGGGCGTTGTGCACGGTGATCTCCACCGCACCGAAACGCAGGTCGCGCAGGGCGCTCTGGATTTCCCGCAGGATGGTGGCTTCGTCCTGACCGTCGATACTGCGCAGCGATGCACTCATGCTCGTTCTCCTTGGAGTGAGGTGCCGGGCTGAGAGATGGGAAGGGGAATGCGCCTGGCTTGAGGGCAATAGTAGTGAGGCGGGGATATTCTTAAAAATACTGTTTAAGAATGTTTATATAACCAAAAATCTTAGGCCGGTTTTCAGGTGAGAAACCTGATCCCTGTGGGAACGGGCTGGCCCGCTCCCACAGGTTTTCATGTCAGGTTGGGCGCTGTGCTTGCGTAGTATTTTCAGGCTCGCGGATCTTGTACCACGCCACATACAGCGCCGGCAGGAACAACAGCGTCAGCAAGGTGGCGACGATGATGCCACCGATCATGGCGTAGGCCATCGGCCCCCAGAACACTTCCCGGGCAATCGGGATCATGCCCAGGCTCGCGGCGGCTGCCGTCAGCAGGATCGGCCTGCGACGGTGGTTGGTAGCCTCCACCACGGCGTCCCACGGCGAGAAGCCCTGCGCTTCGAACTCGTCGATCTGCGTCACCAGAATCACCGAGTTACGAATGATGATGCCTGCCAGCGCCAGGATGCCGAGAATCGCCACGAAGCCCATCGGCGTACCCGTAGGAACCAGCGCCAGCACCACGCCAATCAGCCCCAACGGTGCCACGCTGACCACCAGGAACAGCTTCTGCACGCTGTGCAGCTGAATCATCAGGAAGGTTGCCATCAGGAACAGCATCAGCGGAAGCACCTTGGCGATCGGGCCTTGCGCCTTGCCGCTCTCCTCTACGGTGCCGCCGGTGGCTACCTCGTAACCGGTCGGCAACTCGCTGGCGAATTTCTCGATATCGGGTTTCAGTTGCGCCACCAGGTCGGTCGGCTGGATATCGCCATTGACCGACGCCTTGAGGGTAATGGTGGGCTTGCGGTCACGGCGCCACACCAGCGGCTGTTCCAGCTCGTAGCGCACCGTGGCGAACGCCAGCAGCGGGATGGAGGTGCCGCTGGGGGTTAGGATCTGCAGGTTCTGCAAGGTATCCGGCGAGCCACGCTCGCTGTCCACGGCACGGGCAACCACGTCGATCAGGTAGATATCGTCGTTGACCTGGGTGACCGGCACACCGGTGACGATGCTGTTCATCACGTTGGCCACGTCTTCCGAAGACAGCCCCAGCTGGCGTGCCTTGTCCTGGGCGATCTCGATGCGCAGCACCTTACCGGGCTCGTTCCAGTCGTAGATCATCTCGCCAACATTGGGGTTCTTGTCCAGCAAGGTAGCCAGTTCGATGGCGTGCTTGCGCACCTGGTCGATGTCCTTGCCACTGACCCGGTACTGGATGGGGCGGCCAACAGGCGGGCCCATCTCCAGTGACTGCACGTTGGAACCGATGCCCACGAAGTCTTCACGCAGGCGCTTCTGCAAGCGGGCGATCAGCTCGCCGCGCTGCTCCAGGCCTTTGCTGACGATGACCAACTGGGCGTAGTACGGGTTCTGCAACTGTTGGTCCAGCGGCAGGTAGAAGCGCACCGCGCCCTCGCCGATATAGGTGCTCCAGTGGTCGATGTCTTCATCGTCCTTGAGCGTCGCTTCCAGGCGGTCGACCACCTTGCGCGTCTCTTCGATAGAGGCGTTCTGCGGCAGGTTGAGGTCGACCAGGATCTCCGGGCGGTCCGAGGCCGGGAAGAACTGGTTCTGCACATACCGCATGCAGAACACCGACAGCGCGAACAGCACCACCGTGCCGATGATGGTCAGCCAGCGGTGGCGCATACTCCACAGCAGGCCATGTTCGAAAGCGCGGCCCACCCTGCCCGGCTGGTTGTCATGGGCCTTCATTTTCTTGGCATTGAGAATATGCACGCCAAGCACCGGCGCGAAGAACACGGCCACCACCCAGGACACCAGCAACGCCACGGCAATCACTGCAAACAGGGTGAAGGTGTATTCCCCTGCCGAACTGGCATTGAGGCCAATGGGCACGAAGCCTGCCACGGTCACCAAGGTGCCGGTGAGCATGGGGAATGCAGTAGAGGTGTAGGCGAACGTGGCCGCCTGCTCCCTGGTCTCGCCCATTTCCAGGCGCGTGACCATGACCTCCACGGTGATCATGGCATCGTCCACAAGCAACCCCAGCGCGATAATCAGCGCCCCCAGCGAGATGCGCTGCATGGTGATGCCGCTGTACTCCATGAACACGAACACCATGGCCAGCACCAGCGGTATCGAACACGCCACCACCAGGCCTGCGCGTACGCCCAGGCTGACGAAGCTTACCGCCAGCACGATGATCACCGCCTCGAACAGCGCACTGGTAAAACCGCCGACCGCCTTCTCGACCACCACCGCCTGGTTGGACACCGTGTGCACGTCAACGCCTACGGGTAGCTCATGGGTGATGCGCTGCATGGTCTCTTTGAGCGCTGTACCGAACACCTGGATGTTGCCGCCTGCCTTCATGCCGATGGCCAGGCCCAGTGCCGTTTGCCCGTTGTAGCGGAACATCGGTGACGGCGGGTTGCTGTAGCCGCGCTCCACATCGGCGATATCCGCCAGCCGGAAGAAGCGGTCATTGATGCGCAGGTTGACGTTCTGCAGGTCTTTCTCAGAGGCAAACTGCCCGGTGGTGCGCACCGATATGCGCTCTGGCCCGGCTTCGATCACCCCGGCCGGCGTTACCGTATTCTGCGCCTGCAACGCCTGCATCACCTGGCGCTGGTCGATACCCAGCGCAGCCAGCTTGCGCGTGGAGAAATTCAGGTACAGCACCTCGTCCTGAATGCCGACCATCTCGATCTTGCCGATGTTGGGCACTTCCCGCACTTCGGCCCGCGCCCGCTCCACGTAGTCGCGAAGCTGGCGCAAGCTAAGCCCGTCGGCGGTAAAGGCATAGATCGAGCCAAACACGTCGCCGAACTCGTCGTTGAAGCCAGGGCCCTGAATGCCGTCGGGGAAGTCACCGCGGATGTCCTGGATCTTCTTGCGCACCTGGTACCAGATCTGCGGAATGTCGCCGGCCTTGGTGGTGTCGCGCAGGTAGACGAACACCGTCGACTCCCCGGGGCGCGTGTAGCTTTTGGTGTAGTCGAGCGAGTCCAGTTCCTCGAGCTTCTTCTCGATGCGGTCGGTGACCTGCAACAGGGTCTCGTCCTGGGTAGCGCCTGGCCAGCGGGTCTGGATGACCATGGTCTTGATGGTGAAGGACGGGTCCTCCTCACGGCCCAGGTTGAAGTACGAGAAGATGCCCATCAGCAGGCCAACGAACATCAGGTACCAGACGAACGACTGATGCTTGAGCGCCCACTCGGACAGGTTGAAGCTTCCTTTCATTGCGCGTCCTCGTCGAAGGCGACTTTCTGGCCAGGCTTGAGGCTGTTGACGCCGGCGATCACCACTCGCTCGGCAGGCTGCACGCCGGCGGACACGACAATGCTGTCGCGGGTGCGGTCGATCAGGGTCACATCGCGCAGGGCGACGGTTTTTTGCTGCGGGTCGATGACCCACACCTGGGTTTTGCCCTCGCGCTCCAGCAATGCGGTGGCGGGCAGTTCGCTGCGGGGGGTGACCTGCGAGCTCAGGGTGACGCTGATGGCCGTGCCCAGGTGAAACGCCGCAGGGGTACTGGCCAGCGTAAGCCGCGCACGGCGGGTACGGGTGGTGGCATCGGCCCTGGGCTCCAGCTCGCGCAAGGTGGCTGTGGTGCTGAGCGCAGGGTCAAGCTGCGAGGCGACGATGAAGGTCAGGTCGGGGTTCAACTGCTCGGCAATGCCGATTGGCAAATCGATCACGGCTTCCTTCACATCGGGCCGGGCCAATGTGACCACGGCCTGGCCGGCAGTAACGGTTTGCCCCGCTTCGGCCTGCCAACGGGTGATAACGGCACCGTGATCACTGCGCAGGGTGCTGTAGCCCAGCTGGTCACGGGCCTGGTTGACCGAGGAACGGGCCTGTTCCAGCGACGCACCGGCGGTTTTCAGGTTGGTCTGCGCGATGTCCAGCTGCGCCTGGGCCCCTACGCCCCGGTCGTACAGCTGCTGCTGCCGGCGGGCATCGGCCTGGGCGTTTATCCACTGCGCCTGAACGCGGGCCAGGTCACCCTCGGCTGCGCGCAGTTGGTTCTGCTGGTCGGTCGGGTCCAGGGTGGCCAGGGTGTCGCCAGGCCTGACCTGTGCGCCTACATCCAGCCACCTGCGGGCGATACGGCCGCCGACACGAAAGCCCAAGGTGCTCTCATAACGCGCCTCGATCACCCCGGCGAACCGGCCCAGCAAGGCTTCCACCTGGGGCTGCACCACCACGGACAGTACCGGGCGGACAGGGTCGGCGGGCGGCTCGTCTTCACTGCAACCGGCCAGCAGCAGGCCTGCGCACATCACCCACAGCAGCGGTTTCATAGCGGGCTCTCCGCAGCATCGGCTGCCACCTTTTCCACCTGCATGCCGGGGTGCAGCAATTGCCCACCGGTAACCACCACGGTTTCGCCGCTTTCAAGGCCCTTGCCGATCACCACCTTGCCGGTGAGATAGCGGCTGACTTCGACTTCACGCAACTGCACCTCGTCACCCTCGCCTACCACCCATACGGCTGGCTGCTTGATGCCCTTGGTCAAGGCCGACCAAGGCAACTCCACGCTGGATTTGCCCCGGCCCTGGGTGCTCACCGTCACCGGTGCCCCCAACTGCATGGCCGCCGGTACATCCTTCAGCCCGACCTTCACCTGCACCGTGCCGCTCTGGGCAGAAACGGTGGGGGTGATCTCGCGCACGGCGCCCCGGGCCTGCACCTTGGGATCGTCCAGCAGGCTTACCACCACGCTGGCATCACTCGGCTGGGCCGCCAGCAGGGATTCGTAGACGTTGAACACGGCATCACGGTCGCCGTCACGGGCCAGGCCGAAAATCGGCATGGTCGCCTGCACCACCTGCCCGACTTCAGCCTGGCGCTCGGTGATTACACCGTCCGCTTCAGACACCAGCGCCGTGTAGCTCAACTGCTCGTTGGCATTGGCCAGTTGTGCCTGGGCGGCCTTGAGGGCGCTCTGGTTGCTGCGCAGGGCGGCCTCGGCGGCGTCGTATTCACTCTGGCTGGTATAGCCTTTGGGCAGGAGTTTCTGTTGGCGCACAAAAGCGGCTTGCGTCTGGGTGACCCGCGCCTGGGCAGCAAACACCTCAGCCTTGGCAGAGGTGACGTTGTTCTGCAGGTCTTTAGGGTCCAGCCGCGCCAACACCTGGTTGGCCTTGACATGGTCCCCCACATCCACGCTGCGCGAAATGATCTTGCCACCCACGCGGAACGACAGGTCCGTCTGCACGCGCGCCTGTACGTCGCCGGTCAGAGTGACCCGCGCAGCGAAGTCGGCAGGCTGCACCTGCTGCACGCCTACCCGGGGCAGCGTTGGCGGCAGTTCTTCCTGGCTACAGCCGGCAAGCGCACACAGCAGCCCCAGGCCCACCACCGATAGCGCACGCGTCAACGTCATGCAGGCTCCTTTCTTGCGCGCAAAAGATTCTTGGCATGCGACTGTTAGCGTAGGTCAGGGTTCGATAAAGATCATCGACATGTTGCTTGCCTCGTACCTGGCATATTCAGAAACCCTCTACTTCGTCCCTGTTCCTGGCCTGCACTAACCTGAACAGTGAACCACCCTGCAAGGAAGAACTGATTGCCCAGGGCTAACTCCCAACTGCTTCGTCGCGGCCGTTTCTCAGAACCTGGCAGGCTGTATCTGCTGACCACGATCACGCACGGGCGTAAGCCCCTCTTTCACAATTTCGCTCATGCGAGGCTGGTCATCCAGCACCTGTACCAGTCGGACAAGGAGCAAAGCTGTCGTTCCCTCGCCTGGGTGTTGATGCCAGACCACTTGCATTGGCTCATACAATTGGAGAACGCAACGCTAGGTACATTGATGCGCAGGTTCAAATCCAGGTCCAGTCGCGCATTGCACCAGGCAGGGCTTGAGCATGATCCAGTGTGGCAACCTGGGTATCAGGATCGAGCTCTGCGACGGGAGGAAAGCATCGTGCATGTGGCCCGGTACATCGTCGCCAACCCCTTGCGGGCTGGCTTGGTGAGGCGTATCGGGGACTACCCACACTGGGATGCGGTATGGCTCTGAGTCATGACTTCAGGCATTCGCGGGTAAACCCGCTCCCACAGAGGCACCCCACACTGCTAGTCAGAAAAATTGCGCAATCCTTGTAGGTGAAACTGTCTTCCACAAGATCTCAAAGCTGGCGCAATCACTTTGGGAACAACTGTCTTCCGCAAGATCTCAAAGTTGGCGCCATCACTGTGGGAGCGGGTTTACCCGCGAACACCGGCGAAGCCGGTGCCATG
>NZ_JACVVH010000074.1:0-17693 GCF_016647865.1 Pseudomonas sp. S60
CCTCCGCAAGCCCTCCGCTCGGCCTCCTGAAGTCGCAATCTGTGTTGCCTGAGCTATCGCGCGCTTAGAAGCAAAAGCAAAAGCAGTGGCGTACTTCAGTGAGATTGGCTGTTGCCAAAGAAGCAGATCAAGCGATCTCGATTCATCACTTCGAATACAAATCGACAGGCCAGCACCAAGAGCGTGCAGGCGCATCGACCACGCACCAGTCTGTTACGTCAGCCTGCCCAAATAATGCGCTGTAACCCGCCCCAGCCCCACTCCATCACTAGGCACACCCCTTGCAACCCCCCTCCCCGCTTACCCAACACTCAAAAAAAAACGCAGCGGAGAGAGCACATGAAGCGTCGCAGTTTGATCAAGGCCTTTACCCTCAGCGCATCGATCGCCGCCATGGGCCTGAGCTGGACCATCCAGGCCGCCGAAACCATCAAGGTCGGCATTCTCCATTCGCTGTCCGGCACCATGGCCATCTCCGAGACGTCGCTCAAGGACATGGCGCTGATGACCATCGACGAGATCAACGCCAAGGGCGGCGTCAACGGCAAGATGCTGGAGCCCGTGGTGGTAGACCCGGCCTCCAACTGGCCCCTGTTCGCCGAGAAGAGCCGCCAGCTGCTGACCCAGGACAAAGTGGCCGTGGTGTTCGGCTGCTGGACTTCGGTATCGCGTAAATCCGTGCTGCCGGTATTCGAAGAGCTCAATGGCCTGCTGTTCTACCCGGTGCAGTACGAGGGTGAAGAAATGTCCCCCAACGTGTTCTACACCGGCGCGGCGCCCAACCAGCAAGCCATCCCGGCCGTGGAGTACCTGATGAGCGAGGACGGCGGCAGCGCCAAGCGCTTCTACCTGCTGGGCACCGACTACGTCTACCCGCGCACCACCAACAAGATCCTGCGCGCCTTCCTGCACAGCAAGGGCGTGGCCGACAAGGACATCGAGGAGGTATACACCCCGTTCGGCCACAGCGACTACCAGACCATCGTCGCCAACATCAAGAAATTCTCCGCAGGCGGCAAGACCGCGGTCATCTCCACCGTCAACGGCGACTCCAACGTACCGTTCTACAAGGAGCTGGCCAACCAGGGCCTGAAGGCAACCGATGTGCCGGTGGTGGCGTTCTCGGTAGGTGAAGAAGAACTGCGCGGCATCGACACCAAGCCACTGGTAGGCCACCTGGCGGCCTGGAACTACTTCGAGTCGGTGGATAACCCGGTCAACCAGAAGTTCGTTGCCGACTGGAAAGCCTACGCCAAGGCCAAGAAACTGCCCGGCGCCGACAAGGCCGTGACCAACGACCCCATGGAAGCCACCTACGTGGGCATCCACATGTGGGCCCAGGCGGTGGAGAAAGCCAAGTCCACAGATGTGGACAAGGTACGCGAAGCACTGGCCGGCCAGACGTTCCAGGCACCGTCTGGCTTCACCCTGACCATGGACAAGACCAACCACCACCTGCACAAGCCGGTGATGATCGGCGAGATCCAGGACGACGGCCAGTTCAGCGTGGTGTGGGAGACCGAGCAACCCCTGCGTGCGCAGCCCTGGAGCCCGTTCATTCCAGGCAACGAGAAGCGGCCTGATTATGCGGTGAAGAGTAACTGAGGCACTGCGGCCCCAATCGCAGGCAACCCGCGCCCACAGAGACAGCACTGGTTTCAAACCCTTCAATGCCGACGTGAGCGCGGGCTTGCCCGCGATGACTCCAACACCGATTTCCAGGATGGCCCAGATGCTCAGATACCTCCTCATCCTCTTGCTGCTCCTGCCCCTGGCTGCGGAAGCCAGCGAAGGCGAATTCTTTTTTGCCGCCAAGCCCGCCGAGCAGGCCCGCCTGCTCGAAAGCTGGGCCGCACAACCCGACCCTGCGCGCCTGGCCCTGCTGGAAAACCTGCGCCAGGGCCGCATCGCCCAGGACGATACCCGCAAGGTACGCCTGAACAACCGCTTGCGCGGGCTGATCGACAATGCCCTGGCCAGCCATCAACTGCTCAGTGACAACAGCGAAACCCGCCTGGCAGCGGCCAGGCAACTGCAAAAAAGCGCTCAGCCGGCGCAGATGGCCTGGCTGGACCGGCGCTATGCCAACGACCCCGACCCTGCCGTGCACGCCGCGCTCGGCCTGGCCCTGGCCAATCTGCAACTGGGCGCCAGCGAGCCTGGGGTACGCCTGGCCGCCGTGCGCCTGCTAGGCGAAACCGGCGACCCCATGGCCCGCACCCGCCTGGAAGCCTTGCTGCAACCGGATACCGAAGCCGACCCGGCAGTGCGTACCGCCGCCGAAACCAGCCTGGCCCAGGTCAAGCGCAAGCTGCTGATGGGCGAACTGCTGGGCCAGGCGTTCAGCGGCCTGTCGCTGGGTTCGATCCTGCTGCTGGCCGCCCTGGGCCTGGCCATTACCTTTGGCCTGCTGGGGGTCATCAACATGGCCCATGGCGAGATGCTGATGCTCGGCGCCTACAGCACCTACATGGTGCAGGTGCTGGTGCAGCGCTACGCCCCGGGCGCCATCGAGTTCTACCCGCTGATTGCCCTGCCGGTGGCGTTCGCCGTCAGTGCCGGGGTGGGCATGGCCCTGGAGCGCACGGTCATCCGCCACCTGTATGGCCGCCCACTGGAAACACTGCTGGCCACCTGGGGCATCAGCCTGATGCTGATCCAGGCCATCCGCCTGCTGTTCGGGGCGCAGAACGTCGAGGTCAGCAACCCGGGCTGGTTGTCCGGTGGCATCCAACTGCTGCCCAACCTGGTACTGCCCTACAACCGCCTGGTGATCATCGTCTTCGCCCTGGCGGTGGTGCTGCTTACCTGGCTGCTGCTCAACCGCACGCGGCTGGGCCTGAACGTGCGAGCGGTCACCCAGAACCGCAACATGGCCGCCTGCTGCGGGGTGCCCACCGGGCGCATCGACATGCTGGCCTTCGGCCTGGGCTCGGGCATCGCCGGGCTGGGTGGCGTTGCCCTCAGCCAGGTCGGCAACGTGGGCCCGGACCTTGGCCAGAGCTACATCATCGACTCCTTCCTGGTGGTGGTGCTGGGCGGTGTCGGCCAGCTGGCCGGCAGCCTCTGGGCGGCCTTCGGCTTGGGCATTGCCAACAAGCTGCTGGAACCGCAGATAGGCGCGGTACTCGGCAAGATCCTCATCCTTGCGTTGATCATTCTGTTCATCCAGAAACGCCCGCAAGGCCTGTTCGCCCTCAAGGGACGGGTAATCGACTGATGAACCAGCCACTGCTTGTCACCGCTGCGCAAAAAGCCGGGCCACGCCTGTCGCTGGCTGCCGGCTGCGCCGCCACACTGGTGCTGGTAGCACTGCCGCTGCTGTCACTGCTGCCGGCAGACCATGCCCTGCACGTCTCGGCCTACACGCTGACCCTGGTCGGCAAGATCCTCTGCTACGCCATCGTCGCCCTGGCTCTGGACCTGGTGTGGGGCTACGCCGGGTTGCTGTCCCTGGGCCACGGCCTGTTCTTTGCCCTGGGCGGTTACGCCATGGGCATGTACCTGATGCGCCAGGCGGCCGGTGACGGGCTGCCCGGGTTCATGACCTTCCTGTCGTGGACCGAGCTGCCGTGGTACTGGGCCGGCACCCAGCACTTTGCCTGGGCCCTGTGCCTGGTCGTGCTGGCGCCAGGGCTGCTGGCGCTGGCGTTTGGCTGGTTTGCGTTCCGTTCGCGCATCAAGGGTGTGTACTTCTCGATCATGACCCAGGCCCTGACCTTTGCCGGCATGTTGCTGTTCTTTCGCAACGAGACCGGCTTTGGCGGCAACAACGGCTTCACCAGCTTCCGGTCCATCCTGGGCTTCGACATTGCCGCGCCCGGCACCCGTGCAGTGCTGTTCCTGCTCACCGTGGGGCTGCTACTGGCCAGCCTGTACCTGTGCTGGCGGCTGACCCGCAGCAAGTTCGGGCGTTTGCTCACCGCCGTGCGCGATGCCGAGAACCGCATGATGTTCTGCGGCTACGACCCGCGCGGGTTCAAGCTGCTGGTGTGGGTGCTCAGCGCTGTGCTGTGCGGCTTGGCAGGCGCCTTGTACGTTCCGCAGGTGGGCATCATCAACCCCAGCGAGATGTCGCCCACCAACTCCATCGAAGCCGCCGTGTGGGTCGCCCTGGGCGGGCGCGGCACGTTGATAGGCCCGCTGCTCGGCGCCGGCCTGGTCAATGGCATGAAGAGCTGGTTCACCGTGGCCTTCCCGGAGTTCTGGCTGTTCTTCCTGGGCGCGCTGTTCATCCTGGTGACCCTCTACCTGCCCAAAGGGGTGGTCGGGCTGCTGAAGAAAAGGAGCCAGCCATGAGAGGCGTGCCGCCGGTTCACCCGGAATTCATGCTCGAACCCGTCTTCGACCAGCTTGGCGCCGGCCGCGAAGCCATTGGCCTCGGCCACAGCCGCAAAGCCGGCCTGGACACCCGCCACGGCACCGTGCTCAGTCTGGAGGACGTCAGCGTTAGCTTCGATGGCTTCAAGGCGCTGAATGCCCTGAACCTTTACATCGGCGTAGGTGAGCTGCGCTGCATCATCGGCCCGAACGGCGCCGGCAAGACCACCCTGATGGACGTGATCACGGGCAAGACCCGCCCCAATACCGGGACCGCCTACTTTGGCGACACCCTCGACCTGACCCGTATGAGCGAATACCAGATCGCCCAGGCCGGCATCGGCCGCAAGTTCCAGAAGCCTACGGTGTTCGAGGCACTGACGGTGTTCGAAAACCTGGAACTGGCGCTCAAAGCCGACAAATCGGTGTGGGCCAGCCTGGCCGCAAGGCTGAGCGGTGAGCAGCGTGAACGTATCGAGCAGGTGCTCACCACCTTGCGGCTGCTGCCGCTGGCCGGGCGCCAGGCCGGGCTGCTGTCCCACGGGCAGAAGCAGTTTCTGGAGATTGGCATGCTGCTGGTGCAGGAGCCACAGCTGCTGTTGCTGGATGAGCCCGTGGCCGGCATGACCGACGCCGAGACCGAGTTCACCGCCGAACTGTTCAAAGGCCTGGCGGGCAAGCATTCGCTGATGGTGGTGGAGCACGACATGGGGTTTGTCGGCAGCATCGCTGACCACGTGACGGTGTTGCATCAAGGCAGTGTGCTGGCGCAGGGGTCGCTGGAACAGGTGCAGGCGGATGAGCGGGTGGTCGAGGTGTATCTAGGCCGTTAGGGATTGGAACCTGGGCTGGCCCCTCGCGGGCCGGCGCAGGCACTGCAACGTTTCCGGGAATAATCACATGCTCAAGATCGACAGCCTGCACCAGTACTATGGCGGCAGCCACATCCTCCGGGGCCTGAGCTTCGAAGCCAAGGTGGGCGAAGTGACTTGCATGCTGGGGCGCAACGGGGTGGGCAAGACCACCCTGCTGCGCTGCCTGATGGGCCTGGTACCGGCCCGCGAAGGCAGCGTGCAGTGGGAGGGCAAACCGATCACCACGCTCAAGCCCCAGCAACGGGTACAGGCCGGCATCGCCTACGTGCCCCAGGGCCGCGAAATCTTCCCGCGCCTGACCGTGGAGGAAAACCTGTTGATGGGCCTGTCGCGGTTCCCTGCCCGTGAAGCTCGCGAAGCGCCAGCCTTCATCTACGAGCTGTTCCCGGTACTCGAGCAGATGAAACAGCGACGCGGCGGCGACCTGTCCGGTGGCCAGCAGCAACAGCTGGCCATCGGGCGCGCCCTGGCCAGCCGGCCACGGCTGCTGATCCTCGACGAGCCTACCGAAGGTATCCAGCCGTCGGTGATCAAGGAGATAGGCGCCGTGATCCGCCGCCTGGCCCAGCGCGGCGATATGGCAATTTTGCTGGTGGAGCAGTTCTACGACTTTGCCGAAGCACTGGCCGACCAGTACCTGGTCATGGCCCGTGGCGAGATCATCCAGCGTGGCCTTGGCGAAAACATGCCGGCCGAAGGTGTACGCGGGCTGGTAACCATTTAACCTGCACGCAACCCCTTTGCGAGACGCTGTCATGAGTTACCAACTACGCGATGCCCTGCTCAGCGATGTGCCGGGCATTCTCGACATCTACAACGACGCGGTGCGCAACACCACGGCGATCTGGAACGAAACACCCGTAGACCTGGTTAACCGCCAGGCCTGGTTCGCGGCGCGCGCGCAACAGGGCTACCCCATCCTGGTGGCGGTGGACGAAACCGGCGTGCTCGGCTATGCGTCGTTTGGCGACTGGCGCCCGTTCGAAGGGTTTCGCAACACGGTGGAACATTCGGTGTACGTGCGCAGCGACCAGCGCGGCAAGGGCCTGGGGCCTGCGCTGATGACCCTGCTGGTAGAGCGGGCCCGCAGCGTCGGCAAGCATGTGATGGTGGCCGCCATCGAGAGCGGCAACGCAGCCTCGGTGCGCCTGCACGAAAGGCTGGGCTTCGTAACCACCGGGCAGATGCCGCAGGTTGGGGTGAAGTTCGGCCGCTGGCTGGACCTCACCTTCATGCAGTTGCTGTTGAACCCCGGGGCGGCGCCTACATCTGCGTGAACCTGCCCAGGCGCTGGCGCAACATGGTGTTCTCGCTGCGCAGTTGCTGCACCTCCTGCAGCAACTCCAGCGCCAGTGCCACACCCTCCCACTCCAGCTCCAGCTCGTGGTGCAGCTTGACGGCGCGCCTGGCCAGCAACGGCGCCTGATCGTCGAACAGCCAGTCCTCGGGCGTGCGCCCGGACGGTTCCACAATGCCGTGTTCGACAATTTCGATCACACAGTCGGCCGTGACGTCGGCCTCCTGACACAAGGTACGCATGTCCAGTTGAACGATCAGGGTGCTGCTCATGATCACTTACTCCATTGTGCCCTCGGGTTGAACGCGGCCTTTTCGGAAAGCTTGGCCCACAGTTCACGGGTTGACTCGTCGGAAGTGGCCGGCATGACCACCTTGAGCTGCGCATACAGGTTGCCACGCTGGCCTTGTTTGTCGGCCAGGCCCTTGCCCGGCACGCGCAGGCGCTGGCCGCTCTGGCTGTCGGGGCGGATGGTGAGGTTGATCTTGCCTTCCAGGGTAGGCACCGCCACCTTGGTGCCCAGGGCGGCTTCCCACGGTGCCAGCGGCACGGTGATGATCAGGTCGTGCCCTTCCACATCGAACAGCGGGTGCGGCGCCATGCGAATGGTCAGGAACAGGTCGCCGTTGGCGCCGCCACCACTGCCAGGTGCACCCTGGCCCTTCAGGCGGATGCGCTCGCCGTCGGTAACCCCCGCAGGAATCTTGACGTTCAGGGTTTTGGTGGTGAACCCGGTGCGTTGCCCCATGGCGTTGGTCTGCGGCACCTGGAAGCTGATCTGCTTGGACTCTTTGTTCAGTGTTTCTTCAAGGAATACTGCCAGTTCAAGCTCCACGTCCTGCCCCCGCCTGCCGGCACTGCGCTGCTGTTGCCGGGCGCCGCCGAAGGGGTTGCCACCCCGGCCACCGAACATCGAGCTGAAAAAATCGGAAAAATCGCCCCCTTCGAAGCCGCCACCACCGCCCGCGCCACGGCCTTCCCAGCCGGGCGGCGCCTGGAACGGCCGACCGTGCTGGCCACCGTACTTGCGGATCTCGTCGAATTCGGCGCGCTTCTGGGCGTCGCCTAGTACCTCGTAGGCCTCGTTGGCCTCCTTGAATTTGTCCTCGGCGTCGCGCTCCTTGCTGACGTCAGGGTGATACTTGCGGGCCAGCTTGCGATACGCGGCCTTGATCGCCTTGTCGTCCGCGGTGGGCTCTACGCCAAGTATCTTGTAGTAGTCTTTGAAGTCCATCTGGGGATCACCAATGTGAATGTGCGTATTGCTACAGAAGATAGGGGTCAAGCATAGCCTTTCAAGACCCGCTTGGGGTTGCGCCATGGCAGACGACCGGCCTTGATTCTCCAGCCAACTGGCATAAACTGCGCGGCCGTTTTACCTCCGGAAGCTCATTCCCATGTCCGACGTAACCCCGGCCCGCGCCCTGGGCATCGACTTTGGCACCTCCAATTCCACGGTTGGCTGGCACCGCCCTGGCCGGGAATCGCTGATTGCCCTGGAAGACGGCAAGATCACCTTGCCGTCCGTGGTGTTCTTCAATATCGAAGAGCGCCGCCCGGTTTACGGCCGCCTGGCGTTGCACGAATACCTGGAAGGCTACGAAGGCCGCCTGATGCGCTCGCTCAAGAGCCTGCTGGGCTCCAAGCTGATCAAGCACGACACCAGCGTGCTGGGCAGCGCACTGCCCTTCAAGGACCTGCTGGGCATGTTCATCGGCGAGCTGAAAAAGCGCGCCGAGGCCGAGGCCGGCCGCGAGTTCGACCAGGTGGTGCTGGGCCGGCCGGTGTTTTTCGTCGACGAAGACCCAGCAGCCGACCAGGAGGCCGAAGACACCCTGGCCGAGGTGGCGCGCAAGCTCGGTTTCAAGGAGGTGTCGTTCCAGTACGAACCCATCGCCGCAGCCTTCGACTATGAGTCTGGCATCAGCCGTGAAGAGCTGGTGCTGATCGTCGACATCGGCGGCGGTACCTCCGACTTCACGCTCATCCGCCTGTCCCCGCAGCGCCACAACGTGGCCGAACGGCAAAACGACATTCTGGCCACTGGCGGCGTGCACATTGGCGGCACCGACTTTGACAAGCAACTGAGCCTGCAGGGCGTGATGCCCCTGTTCGGCTACGGCAGCCGCATGAAGAGCGGCGCGCTGATGCCCACCAGCTACCACCTGAACCTGGCGACCTGGCACACCATCAACGCCCTGTACTCGCAGAAGTCGCAGTTGGCCCTGGGCAGCATGCGCTACGACATCGAAGACACCCTGGGCGTGGACCGCCTGTTCAAGCTGATCGAGGAACGCGCCGGGCACTGGCTGGCCATGGAAGTCGAAGCCAGCAAGATCGAGCTGACCGAACAGCAAAGCCGCCGCGTGGACCTTGGCAGCATCGAGCGGGACCTGGGCGTAGACCTGTCGCGGGTACTGTTCGAAAGCGCCATCGAGGGGCTGCTTGAACGTGTGCGCGGCAGCGTGACCGAACTGCTGGCCAAGGCCGGCGTGAGCGAGACGCAGGTCGACACGGTGTTCTTCACCGGGGGCTCCAGTGGCATACCTGCGCTGCGCAACAGCGTGGCGGCCATGCTGCCCAATGCGCAGCATGTGGAAGGCAACATCTTCGGCAGCATCGGCAGCGGCCTGGCCATCGAGGCCCGCAAGCGCTACGGCGCTGCCTGAGCCCGCGGGGCCTCATGCGCCCCAGGCACCCGCCTACACCAGTTCAGCGCGGCGCAGCTCGCTTTTCAGGTACGCGTAATACACCGGCCCGGCGACCACGCCGGGCAGGCCGAACGCCGCCTCGAACACCAGCATGGCCAGCAGCAGTTCCCAGGCCTTGGCCCTGATCTGCCCACCGACGATCTTGGCATTGAGGAAGTACTCCACCTTGTGGATGACGATCAGGTACACCAGCGCAGCGGCGGCTACCCAGATCGACAACGACAACCCGACGATGGTGATGAGGGTGTTGGACATCAGGTTGCCGATCACCGGCAGCAGGCCCAGCAGGAAGGTCAGTACGATCAGCGTCTTGGTCAGCGGCAGGTGCACGCCGAACAGCGGCAACACCACTGCCAGGAAGATGCCGGTAAACGCTGTGTTGAGCAGCGAGATCTTGATCTGCGCAAATACAATGTTGCGAAACGCCTGTACCAGCAAGCTCAGGCGCTCGAACAACGCCGCAGCCAAAGGCTTGCGCCGGGAAATGTCAGGGATGCGCTGCAACGCCACGATGGCGCCCAGGATCATGCCGATCAGCAGCGTCACGAACATGTGCGCCATGCCCTTGCCGACCAGCTGCAAGTCGCTGAGGTGGCTCTTGATCCAGTCCCCGATGGCCACCTTGAACTCTGCGGCGCTGGCCGGCAGGTAGCCTTCGATGAACGGCGGCAATTGGCCCCGGGCGCGTTCTACCAGCGCCATGAACTTGTCCAGCGAGGCGCCTGGGTTTTCCGCTTCGTGCAGCAAGAAGCTGAAAGCACCGGCAATCAGCAGGGTCAGGGTGGTCACCACCAGCGTGCTCAGTAGCGCCACCGCCAGCCAGCGTGCCCGCTGCCCGGCCATCAACGGCTGCAGGCGCGGGGTAAGCATGTTGACCAGCTCGAATACCAACAGGCCCGCCAACAGGCTGGGCAGCAACTTCAATGGCAACGCCAGCAGCAAACCGGCAAATACGATGATCCAACTGGCCAGGGTGACTTGGCGGGGGGTGAAGGTCATACAGCCTCAACGGCAGACAGCGAAGAAGATCCGCAGTCTGCCAGCGTTATGCCTGCACGCATAGGCGCAGGTCATTTCTTCTTCAGGCAGTCGCTCATGTAGGCCTTGCGCGCATCACCCTTGAGCGTCTTGGCCGTGGCGTCGGCGTTGCAGGTCTTCATTTTTTCCTGCTGGGTCTGCGGTGCCTGCTTCTTCAGGCACGTGCTCATGTACGCCTTGCGCTCATCACCCTTCAACGACTTGGCGCTGGCGTCGGCGTTGCAGGTTTTCATTTTTTCCTGCTGGGCGGTGTTGGCCGCGAAACCTTGGGCGCTGAACAGCACTGCCACCATCAAAAACGGAACGTGTAGCCATTTCATGAAGTGATCTCCTGGGCCCCGCGCCCGATGCACGGTCGACGCAGTGAGTGTAGCCAAGAAATGCCCATCGCCTCCCCCTGCCCGCCCACCTTGCAGGCAATTGGCTAGTGCGATCGAACTCCTGGCGCTGCGCGAGGTTCAAAACTTGCACATACCCTTTTGTGCAAGGAGCGGGACGATGATCAAGCAGACCCTGGCGATTCTACTGGCCAGCGCCACCCTGGCCGCCTGTGGCAGCCGCCCGGAAAACCCGGTGGACTACGTGACCTATCGTGAAGAGCCGCTGGTCAAGCAGGTCGAGCACGGCATGACCATGCAGAAGGTCATCGCCATCGGCGGCAGCCCGTCCAATGTCATCGACCTGCCTAACGGCGGCACCTGCAACGACTACATCCTCAACCGTGATGGCCACCAGCAACCGTACTACGTGCGCTTCGATGCCACCGGCCATGTGGATGCAAAAGGCTTCAAAACCTGCAAACAACGTGAAGAAGACCGCGACGCCGTGCCAGGCGCGTAAGCCTTCCGGGATCACTCCACGACTACCTTGATATTTTCGGAGATAGACATGAGCTCGACTGAAATGACCGACGTACAGACCCTTCGCAAACGCGCCCGTGAGCACGTGGAAAATGGTGCGGTGACGGAAGGCTACAGCGCCGACCGCGAACGCATCATCACCCTGCTGAACGAGTCGCTGGCAACCGAACTGGTCTGCGTGCTGCGCTACAAGCGCCACTACTTCATGGCCTCTGGCGTCAAGGCCAGCGTGGCAGCCGAAGAGTTCCTGGAACATGCCAACCAGGAAGCCGAACACGCTGACAAGCTGGCCGAGCGTATCGTCCAGCTGGGCGGCGAGCCGGACTTCAACCCGGACAACCTGAGCAAGAACTCCCACGCTCAGTACGTTGCAGGCACAACCTTGAAGGAAATGGTGCTGGAAGATCTGGTAGCCGAGCGTATCGCCGTCGATAGCTACCGCGAGATCATCCAGTACATCGGTGACAAGGACCCGACTACCCGTCGCATTTTCGAAGAAATCCTGGCGCAGGAAGAAGAGCATGCCGACGATATGTCGGACCTGCTCGATGGCCTGTGACAGGGGTTGCTGGAACCGAAAGAGGCCGCATTAGCGGCCTCTTTTTTTGGGGTTGAAGTTAGGTACCGGGCGAGCAGAACGCGATCCGAGCTCGCGTTTACCGGCGCCCTTTCACGGCTGCCGGTGCCTTGCCTTCCTTCATTTGCTGCAACAACGGGGTGCACTGGTTGGGGTCATCGCCGCTGCTGGGTGCGATCAGGGCCAGCAGGCCTGCGGCAGGCCCTGCAACCACACCCAGCGCTACCATGCCTGCGCCACGCAGTGCCAGGGGCACGGCCTGTACGCCCGCGCTGGGCTTGGCGAACTTGCCGCGTACGTACAACGGCGAACGCAGGGAGAACAGCCGCAGGCCCTTGGACTCCGGCGTAACCTTGAGGTCCAGGTGCTCGTTGGCGAAATTGGCCGTGCCGTTGATGTAGATGATCGCGTTCTCGGTATCGAAGATGAAGAGCCGCGTACTGGCCAGGCCATCCTTGATGCCCACATCGGCAGCGGCGCAGTTGATCTTCACATCTTCGTCACCGAACAGCTTGTCGACGATGTAATTGCCCACGTTCAAGCCTGCGATTTCCATGAGGCTACGGCTGATGGCGCCATCGTTAATGAGCATGCGCAAGTCGCCGTTGGCTGTACCCAGCAATGCCGCCACGGAATTACCGCGGCCACTGATGTCAGCGTCACCGTTCAGTTCGCCGAAACTGCTCTGCATGGGCGCAAAGGTGGGGAACAGCTGCTTGAGCTTGAAGCCACGCGCCGTCAGCTGGGCGCGGCCCTGCAACGGCACATTGCGGCCATCCAGGCGAATCCTCGAAGCCAGGTTGCCGCCCGCTACGCCAAAGCGCAGCGGTTCCAGGCGCAGCAGGCCATCGTCCAGGATCACGTGGGCCGAGAGGTCGGTGAATGGCAACTGCTCGCTGTGCACGATACGCTTGCCAGCAAAGGTGACGTCGGCATCCATGGCGCGCCAGCGTTCAGTGCGGAACTCCTCCACCGGCAGCACTTTGTCGGTGGGCTGCTTGCTGGCGCCACCACGGGCTTTTTGCTCAGCGTTGGAGTCGGCCCCGATCAGCGGCGCCAGGTCCTTGAACAGCAACTGGTTGGACACCAGCTTGCCCGACAGCTTGGGCCGCGGCTTGCTGCCGACGAAGGCCAGGTCACCATGGATGTCGCTGTCACCGATCTTGCCGTTGAAGCCTTGATACTCGAACGTGGCGCCTTGCGCGGCATGCAGGTTTGCCTTCAGGCGGCCATCGGTGGAATAGGCAGGGGTATCCGGCAGGGTCACACCGGTCAGCGGGTAGAGGTTGCCCAGGCTGGCACCCGACAGCCTCAGGCGCAGGTCCAGTGCGACGAGGTTGCGGGGGTCGGTCAGGGTGCCGGCAAGCACCACATGGGTATCGGCAATCCGCACGTCGGCCTGCAGCGGGAATGGCTGGTTGGCGTCCTGCAGCGCCAGCAACCCGCCGATCTTGCCCGTGCCAGATACTGGCTGGTCTTTGTAACGGCCCTCGGCTTTCAGGCCGAAGGCATAGTCCTGGGCTGCCCCGGCCTTCTCGGCAGCGGCCTTGCCAACGATCTCGCTGAACGGGATAGGCTTGCCCAGCGGGTCGATCTGCACCTTCATGCGGGCCTTCAGGGTCTGGTCGTCGAAGCTGACGTTGCCCTGGTCGAAGCCGATCGCGCCAATGTCCAGCTGCCACTTGGAGGGCGCTTCGTTTTCATCCTTCGGGCCGAAGTCGAACGTCCAGTTGGCGCGGCCATCGGCCAGCCGGGTAAGGCTGGCGGTAGGCTTGGTCAGGTCGATGCGCGGGATGCTGATGCGCTGCGCCAGCAGCGGCAATGGGGCCAGGCGGAACTCGACGCGCTCAAGGCCGACCATCTGCGGCGTCTTCAGCCAATCCGGGTTGCCCAGGGTCAGGTCCTCGGCAACGAAACGCGGCCAAGGTACCCAGGCACGCCAGCCGCCTTCCTCAGGCTCGGTGCGCCAGTGCACGGCAAGGTTGCCATTGATGGCGAACGGCCGATGCAGGGCTTCGGACACTTTCTCGTTGATCAGCGGCTTGACCCGGTTCCAGTCGAACGTGGCGATCACTACCACCAGGATCGCCAGCAGGGTCAGCAGCGTGAGCAGGGTCCAGAGGGTGATTCTGGCGGGACGCGTCATTGCGTGGGTCTCCATGCGCTATGGCGTAAACAGATACAACGGTGATGCTGGTTTATGTGGGACTGACGAAACCCCTCAGGGTTTTATCGATGACGCCATCATAGCCAAGAATTTCCCTCTACCGCTCGCAAAGCAGCCAGCTAGACACCTTGGAACACGCTATCGATACGGTCGATGTTTACCATTACCAGGATGAACTTCTCTCTGGAGGTACGCGGCGTAGCATTGGCTTCGTACCCACTTTCCAGCCCCCAAGAGGAGCACCCGATCATGAAACGCCATCTCCTGACCCTGGCTTTGTCCGTACTTGCAGCCAATGCCTTTGCGCTGCCGGCCACCGAACAGCACCTGACAGCTGAGTCACGCGCCAGCACTGTCGAACACGTGCAGGCTTTAAAGACCGTAGCTGAAGGCGGCTCGGACCGCCTGATCGAGCAACAGGCCCGCGTCGCCGAGGGCGGCTCGGATCGCCTGATCGAGCAACAGGGCCGCGTCGCCGAAGGCGGCTCCGATCGCCTGATCGAAACCCGTCGCGTGAGCTGACCCCATGGCTGACAAGCGCAAACGCTGTCACATGCTCCGCTCCCCCTTGGCCCGGTCCATTGACCGGGCTTCGTTTTTTTAACTAGAGTGCCCAGCCTCACCGTCAAAGAAGCCCGCATCATGTTGCCGCGCGCCGAACAGAAGCTGCAAACCCGCCAGGCCCTGCTGGATGCCGCCTGCCTGCTCATGGAGAGTGGCCGCGGGTTCGGCAGTATCAGCCTGCGTGAAGTGGCCAAGACGGCGGGCATTGTGCCCACCGGTTTCTACCGGCACTTTTCCGATATGGATGCCCTGGGCCTGGCCTTGGTGGCCGAGGTCGACAATACCTTCCGCCAGACCATCCGCCTGGTGCGGCAAAACGAATTCGAACTGGGCGGCATCACCGACGCCTCGGTGCGTATCTTCCTGGACGTGGTCGCCGCCCACCGCGCGCAGTTTCTGTTTCTGGCCCGCGAGCAGTATGGTGGCTCACAGGCCGTACGCCAGGCCATCGCCTGCCTGCGCCAGAACATCAGCGACGACCTGGCCACTGACCTGGCCCGCATGAAGCGCTGGCAGCATCTTGACGGTGCAGCGCTGGCGGTAATGGCTGACCTGGTGGTGAAAACCGTGTTCGCGACCCTGCCCGAGCTGATCGACAGCCCGGGGCCGGGTTATCCACAAGCACTCACGGCCCAGGAAAAGATCACCCAGCAGTTGCGCTTCATTTTCGTGGGCGCTCGCCATTGGCAAGGGCTTGGCAATCCGGGTTGACGGGTGACCTGGGGTGAGGCCTGCACAGGCAACTGCACACCCTACTTCTGCTACCATGGCGCCCTGCCTGACAGCGACGAGCGCGAACATGTCTCACCCCTCTTCTTCCCTGCCCGCCCTGGCCCGTTTCAGCCAACACTTCGCCGAATGCATCGTGCCGCTGTGGCAGGGGCCAGGCTGGAACGCCGACCTGGCCTTGCCGTTTGAGGCGCTGGACGCCAACCACCGTCCGTTGCCCGTGCAGCGTTACCGGGCCATGGCCTGCGCACGCCAGTTGTACCTGTTCAGCAGCCGCATCGGCGAGCCCGGTGCTGCCGAACGGGCGGCGGCGCTGTTCCGCTCGCTGCAAAAGCACTTCCACGATGCTGAGCACGGCGGCTGGTTCTACAGCATCGACGCCCAGGGCAAGCCGCTTGATCGGCGCAAGGACCTGTACACCCACGCCTTCATCGTGTTCGCCTGCGCGCACTATTGGGGCCAGGTCAAGCAGAGCCTCGTCGAATCCACCCTGAACGCCGCGCTCGATATCATTGAGCAGCAATTCGCCCGTGAAGATGGCCTGTACGAAGCCTGCCTGGGTGAAGACTGGGCCGACCTGGGCAGCGGCCCGCTGCAGAACCCGCAGATGCACCTGGCCGAAGCGTTCCTCAACGTGCTGGCAGTGCGTGACGACCACCCCGTTCGCCAGGCGCTGCTGCAGCTGTGCGATGCCCTCGAAGCGCACTTCATCGAACCGGCTCACGGCCTGATGCTGGAAAAGCCACGCGGTGCTGTGGATAACTGGTTCGAGCCGGGGCATCAGTTCGAGTGGTTCTACCTGCTGCACACCTCGCCCCTGCTGCGCGACACGCCCCTGCACGCTTCCATCGACCGGGCCTTCGGCTTTGCCGAGCGGTTCGGGGTAAAAGGGGCTGCGGTGCTGGCCACGCTCGATGTGCACGGCAATGTACTGGACGCTACCCAGCGCATCTGGGCACAGGCTGAATACCTGCGGGCCTTGGCCCTGCGGCCAGGTAGCCAGGCCATGCTCCCTGCCCAGCTAGAGGCGATGGAACGGCAGTTCCTGCATGGCGGCGGGTGGTATGAATGCCGGGACGGCGAGGGGGCAGTAAGCCGGCATGACATGCCGTCTACCACCCCCTACCACCTGGCAACCTGCCTGGAAGGCCTGCAAAGCTTGGCCTAAGCCCTTCGCAGTCAGCCCTTGGCAGAACGGTCGATGGCGAACCCAGCCCAGTCCTGGCTCACCGGCATCAGTTCCAGGCTGTTGATATTGATGTGCGCAGGCTGGTTGAGAATCCAGAAGATGGTCTCGGCAATGTCCTGGGGCTGAATGGGCTCGGCGCCGGCGTAGGTGGCATCGTATTTGGCCTGGTCCCCAGCAAAGCGCACCAGCGAAAACTCGCTCTCGCACAGCCCGGGCTCGATATTGCTCACCCGCACGCCGGTGCCGCGCAGGTCACAGCGCAGGCTGAGGGAAAACTGGCCGACAAACGCCTTGGTGCCGCCATACACGTTGCTGCCAGGGTATGGGTAGTTACCTGCCACCGACCCCACGTTCAGGATCGATGCCCCACGGCCGTGGGCGATCAGGCGTGGCAGCAGCAGGCGTGTGGTGAACATCAGGCCTTTGATATTGGTGTCGACCATGGTCTCCCAGTCGTCCAGGCTGCAGTTTTGCGCCGCATCCACACCCAACGCCAGGCCCGCGTTGTTGACCAGGCCCTGCAGCTTGTCGAAGCCTGCCGGCAGGTTGGCGATGGCCTGCTCCATGGCTTTGCGGTCACGCACGTCCAGTACCAGGCCATGCACCTCGGTCTTGGCGGACAGTTCGGCGCACAGCGCATCAAGGCGGTCCTTGCGCCGACCCGTCAGCACCAGTTTCCAGCCTGCCTCGGCAAAACGTCGGGCAGTGGCCTCGCCAAAGCCGGAGGTGGCGCCAGTGATGAAGACGGTGGATGTCATGCAGTGTTCCTCACGGTAGGAGTGTGGGCAGGGGTGCAGCATGCCCGCGCCACGCACACTCAGCAAGACGTGGTGCAGCTGGTCATTTTTTGTTCATATGCCGCAAACCCTTGCCATTAGCGGGCTAGAGCCAGCTATGCGCACGTTATCCACAAGCCTTTCCCCACTGAATGGGGGCAACTTCTGCCCTGAGCGGAACCCTTTCAGCGTTGTACGGTCCGCGATCGATCCATGGGTGATGGCCCAAGGCTTTCAGCCATGCCGCCTACAGCACTCTGTCCAAGGTTTTTGCACAGACTTATCCACAGCCTTTGCAACAATCCTCAAATCCGCACAGGGCGTTGAAAACACACAGAAATCCATCCACAGCAGGCCATTGATCAAAAAACGATCAAAGCTCTGTAGGCCACGTGTTATGTGGCTTAGGTGAACATGCCACCATGTTTTCCACAGGCGGTTGCACATTATCCGTGGACAACCTTCGGCCTGTGGAAAAGGGAGATGCTGGCGGGATAAAAGGCATTATGGCAAAGGGGGTGCGACAGGTTGTCCACACTGTAGGAGCGAGCGCAGCTCGCGATGCGCCGCGCGGGCGGCGCTCGATCTCA
>NZ_JACVVH010000075.1:0-17023 GCF_016647865.1 Pseudomonas sp. S60
TCGCGACTTGCCGATTCGCATGGGCGAATTCGGTAAAGTCCATCGGTATGAACCTTCCGGCTCTCTCCATGGATTGCTTCGGGTTCGTCACTTTACCCAGGACGACGCGCACATTTTCTGCACTCCTGAACAGATGAACGAGGAGTGCCGATCCGTCGTGGCTTTAGTTCTGGACATCTATCGCCAGTTTGGCTTCGAGGAAGTGCGCATCAAGCTGTCTACTCGCCCTGCCAACCGAATCGGCAGTGACGCCACTTGGGATCAACTCGAGGGTGCGCTCATCCACTCTCTCGAAGAAATGAACCTCGTCTGTCAGGTCAATCCTGGTGAAGGTGCCTTCTACGGGCCCAAGCTTGAGTTCGTTTTGCGCGACGCGATTGGCCGGGACTGGCAGTGCGGCACGCTCCAGGTCGATATGAACCTCCCTGAACGATTCGGCATTGAATACGTTGACGAAGATGTGGGCAGAGGATACGCCGCTGCCCGGAAAATTGCTGTTTTAACAACTGCACGCCCGAAACCTCACCTTGCACACCGCCAGGTTAATGAAGAGCATCCTGAAATATTTAAAGCCAGATGAGTTAGATACAAGCAAAAAACCTCGCCTTGCTCGTGACATCACAGCAGGCTGAATATTTACTGCGCAATGAGAGCGGAATCAATACCGTTGATACTGTTTTTATTAGGCAACACATAGAGCTCATCACTTGTCAGCTCATGCAAAAGCTCTTCACGCAGCAAATGAAACTCGTACTGACTACGACTACGTGGTCGAGGCAGGTTAACTTTGATGATACGCTTGATACGTCCTGGACGAGGATCCATCACAACAATTCGATCGGCGAGAAAGATTGCTTCTTCCGCGTCATGAGTGACCATCACAGTCGTGATCTTGGACTGTTCACGAATCTGAAGCAGCTCATTTTGCATTTGCTGACGAATGAGCGCGTCCAGCGCGCCGAAAGGCTCATCCAACAGCAAGATGCGTGGGCTCCCCACTAGACCTCGAGCGATAGCCACCCTTTGGGCCATTCCGCCGGACAATTGATGCGGATAGGCACGAGAAAACTCGCTAAGACCTACCAGGTCGATAAACTCCATTACTTTCCGCTTTTTTTGCTCGTTAGTAGACCCATCATTTACTAACCCCAAGCCGACATTACCCTCCACTGTCAGCCATGGAAAAAGCCGATGCTCTTGAAACACCATGCCGCAACCCGCACCAACTACTTCAACTCTCCTCCCATCCACGCGTATATCACCGCTATAGTCAGTCTCCAAACCAACCAATAGACGTAATAGAGTAGATTTACCGCACCCACTGGCGCCCACGACTGCAATGAACTCACCTTCTGAAACTTCCAAGTTAAAATCATTGATCGCCTGGAATATTCCTCCGTCGATATTGAAAGCTTTTCCAACATTAGTAAAGCTAACGATTGGATGAGTCATGCTTGCCTCCAGCGCGTGACACGCGCCTCTATACGGTGCCCGAGGTGGTTGATCATCCCGCCAGTGATCCCAACCAGCAGCATCGCAGCCATAATCTTGTCCATATCCATTAGTTGTTGCGCCCCAATCATTAGGCTACCAATACCACCATTCGACGGCATGAAGTATTCGGAGCCGATTGCTCCTAGCCAAGAATAAATCAGACTCAGACGCAATCCACTGCAGATGCCGGGCGCAGCGCCGGGCAACACAAATTTCCTGAGGCGTTGCTGCAGGTTCAGCCCTAGCACTAGCGCGACCTCATTCAATTGCTCTGACTGGCTAGCGACGCTCCGATGAGTGGCGATATATAATGGAAAAAACGCCGCGAATGATACGAACACCCACTTCGCCGACTCGCCTAATCCGAACCAAGCAGTTAGCAGTGGAACCCAAGCGAAGATCGCGATTTGCCTTAGGGCTCCCAAACTTGGGCCAAATAGTCGCTCAGCAGGCCGGGATAACCCTAGAAGCAGGCCCGCGGCTAATCCAAAAAAGCCCCCGATGAGCAAGCCCATAAGTGCTCGGGTAAGACTGGAGGAAATGGCGTGCAGCAAACTGGCATCGAGCATGCCCGCAAAGAGAGTTCCCAAGACTCGCAAGGGCGATACCAATATCTCCCGATCAACCCAATGGAGCTGGTACGCGGTTTGCCACAATACCAACAGTGTCAGGGGCAGATACAAAGCTGTAAGACTCTGCCGACCGCCAGGGCGGTGAAAGCGCTTGAGCCGTGAGGTCGGTGGATGTGGCCAGTGCACTGTTTTCTGATCAACCCAGCCAATCAACAGATCCAAAACCACTCCAATCAAGCCAATCACAGCGATGCATACAAATACGATGTCGAGCATAAACAACTGCCGAGCCCAGACCATTAGGTAACCGATGCCCTCACTCGATGCCAATAGCTCCACTGCCAGCAAGGATGACCAGCCCGCAGAGAGCGCCAAACGCACTCCAGCCATGAATGATGGCATTGCGGCGGGGATGATCAACCGACGGATGAGCATCAATTTAGGCAGACGCAACACCGCAGCGGCCTCCCGCAAGCCTGGTTGAGCATCGCGTACGCCTACAAGAGTGTGTAGCGTGATCGGAACCACAACGGCTTTGATAAGCACCATGAGTTTTAGTAACTCACCGATTCCGAAGAAAACCATAAACAGTGGAATCCATGCCAGCGTCGGAATCTGCGCCAATGCGCTGAAGGTCGGGAGCACCAGATTCTGCAGTCTCGAACTGGCGCCTAGGCAAGCACCGAGCAGCGCGCCGAAGCTAATGCCTGCCAGCAGGCCGAGCCCCAGACGTAGAAGGCTCACTGCAATATTTTGCCAGATTTCCCCGCGGCCTAATTCTAGTGCGGTTAGCCAAACCCCCCCCGGCGAGGGAAGAATTTGCGCACTCATCAGGTGGTCTCGGGCAGCGATCCACCACAGCGCGAAGATGAGCAATGGCACATAGGCGCCGCTCAGACGGACAGTAAAAACAATCCACCATGGATGCCAACGAGGTGACACAGAAAGGGTTCGGTCACCAAGCATTCGACTCTCCGAAGGTTGGCGTGTAGGTTACAAACCAGCGATCAAATACTCGCATCAACTTACTATTAAACATGTGAACTGGTCTTTGAGTTAAAAGACGTCATTAGTACCGTCTTCTGCAAAAACCGCCAATGCTTTATCCGAATATTTTCTATGCCACACATGCATAACTGCACCGCCTCATAAAATTTAATACGACTTGAGGCATCGCTCTGCGCATATTTTCTACAAAACGAGATATATACGAGAAATATGCATGAGCATTCTAAAACGTCAAGCAGCGACCCCAGCAACCATAGTCAAACATTGAATTTTATAACAAAAAACGTATTCCTAAATAAGGACATAGACGCTTTAGGATAAATAAGATATCAAAATAGCTCACCAGCATTATTAAAAATGCTAAACGGTACTTTGAATTTTAGAACCCTCACACATAGACGGAGCGCAACAACAATAGCTTATTGCAAACATCCATACAGCAAAAAATTTAAGCATGCTTTAACCTATTTCAAGCAGCACAGTGCGACTTATCTAGCCCAACAATTATATCAATCATCGCTCGCGCCGCAGGAGATAGGCGGAAGCCTGCACGACTAATAATCCCGAAAATTGCTGAGCCACCAGGTTGTTCGCCCGGAAAATTGCGGAAACGCAGACGCACCAACGATCCAGGCAGAATATCTTGCTCATAGTGTTCCTCCGTGCTCATGCCGACCGCATCAGTGTTCCGTACAATCTTAGCCAGGCTACTGAAATCATCGGTTTGTATCGCTAGAGCGAAATCCAAACGGCCACTGGTTGCAGCAAGGCGTTTACGGGCTCCTGGAGGCAACATCGCACTTGCTAACGGATAATCGAAAATATCGTCAGGAGACAAGTTAGTCTTGGATAACAATGGGTGTCCCGGCCTGCAAAAAAACACTCCGCGTCGTGGTGTGAGTGGCTGAGTATGAAAATTAGGATCTGACTCGAAATGGCGAATATCGGCAACAAAAAACTCAATCTCCTCTCGATTCAAACTACGACTTAGTTTTTCCCAGTTAGAAGTTTCGAATCTGACTCGGACACCCGGATAAGCTGCCGCAAATCCCGCTACGGCGTCCGGAACTAGTTTCACCGCCGGAGCAGGGCCACAACCAAAGTGAAGCTCACCGGCATCGAGCTTCGTCATTTGAGCTACTTCTCGGGTTAACTGATTAGCGTCTTTTAGTATATTGAGTGCATGGTGTAATACTACATGACCCTCCGGCGTCGGACGCAGATCTTTGCTGCCACGATCTATCAATACGCAACCAAATTCCTGTTCCAATCCCTGGATACTGCGACTGAAGGCTGGTTGTGTGATTCCCATGGCGTCAGCTCCCCGTACGAAGCTGCGATGTTCGTTAAGAGCGATGAAGTAGCGAAGCTGGCGTAAATCCATATGCGTTCCCGGCATCTAAAAAATAGGTCGAAAGTATTGGCCCTAAGCCAGACAGAGGTTTTAAATGCTGACTCTTATGCCGTCAACAAAGCTTTAGATCTTTGTTTAGATCATAAAGGCATATGAGCCTAACTTCGCCGCGTGTAGAACCGACCAAGCCTGGAGGCTCGTCCTTGAGCAGTACTACCAAAATTTTCAAATACACCAACTACAGCTATACCGACCACCGAGTGTCAAGGGGCGTAGGTGCTGCAATGAGAATAGTAACGTCGAGTGGAAGGCGTGACTCGCTCGACCAGGAAACACACCATCACTCGAGTCTAAAGCGCTTGTTCTCGAGGAATGGTCACGGTTAGACGATCAGAGCCATAACGATATTTCGCTCACCCTAACTTTCAACTTTTTTAGTGTTGCCTGCGAGTGGAAACAGATAAGCATGTAGCTAGCACCCCACGCAGCTTTATGGCGCCATCCCAATAAAAAAGAAACAACTAACATAGACGCAGATTTATCACAAAAAATTAACCAAGCCCCCAAATTCGAGTCGAAAAATTCGAGATGGCTTGGGTAATGGGTGTGATTACGCCCCAAGGAACTTCAATGACTTATTTATCGCGTATTTCCACGAAACCAATTTTTCCGCTTAAAACCTTACCAGCGACTTTATTGCTAGCAAGCTACATCGCCTGCTCACCAGCACATGCTTCGGAGGATCCCGCTAGCAAAGAGCCCGAAGCGGCAAGCGATGCAACGTTGGATAATACACGCCTGAAAGCAGTGACGGTAACTGCCCGCCGTCGCGAGGAAAGTGCTCAGGATGTACCGGCTACGATGAGTGTTATAAGCGGACAGTCGTTAGAGAACCAGCGAGTTTACCGCATACAAGATCTTCAGCAGTTGACACCTAGTCTAAACGTGGCCTACATGCATGCTAGGCAGTCAAGCGTATCAATTCGCGGACTAGGCAACAACCCCGGTAGCGATGGGTTAGAAGGAAGCGCCGGATTGTACATTGATAATGTCTATTTAGGAAGGCCAGGGATGGCAGTGTTTGACCTAATGGACATCGAACAGCTTGAAGTACTGCGCGGCCCACAGGGTACTCTGTTCGGCAAGAACACAACCGCTGGGGTAGTCAATATTAGCACTCGGTTGCCGAGCTTTACACCTGAGCGGAGCATCGAAACTTCATTCGGAGAGGATGGTTTCTTCCAGACAAAAGGGACTATTTCCGGGCCTATTTCCGAAGTGATGGCCGGACGCTTTTCGGCGTACCGAAGTCGCAGCGATGGTGACCTGAAAAATGAATATAATGGCCATGACCTCAATGGCGGTTCTCGAGAGGGGTTTAAAGGTCAATTACTATACAAACCTAGTGAAGACTTCAGTTTACGCATCATAAGCGACTACAATGAGGAGTCTTCTAGCGCCGGCACACATCCACTCTACAGCACGGGCCCAACTATTAATGGCGTCAACCGCTTTGAATCCCGAGCTGCTGCCGTCGGCGCCACACTAGTTGATGGACGCAAGCGCAGAGTCAATATAGATGGAGTTCAGCGCGTTACAGTGCACCAAGGTGGGCTATCGGCAGAGGCGAATTGGAAGCTATCTAGTGACTTCACTCTTACATCCGTCAGCGCTTACCGATGGTGGGATTTCAGCCCTCGTAACGATGACACGTTAAATGTACCAGTCACTAACAACAGTGGCGTGTCGGTTCAGGATAAACAATGGTCACAAGAGTTCAGGCTGGCTTCTCCTATTGGTGGCACATTTGATTACGTTCTGGGAGCCTACTATTTCGGATCTGATTTAGACAATGAAACTAAAATCAGTAATGGCCCTCTGGCCGACCTATGGAATGGAACTCCAACTGGCGCTCTATCGAACGTTCAAAGCCTTGGCAAGGGGCATATTGAAACCAACAGCTTCGCGCTGTTCAGCCAAGGGACATGGCACCTTACGCCAAAATTGGACTTCACCGCGGGCTTGCGGGGTACGTACGAAGAGAAAGACGCCTGGGTCAATCGTAGCCCATCAATTGGCGGCGAGCCAGTTTCAGGCGCTGCATTAGTATCCCGAAACGCTCGGTTCGGAGCGTATGAATCTGGGAGTTTAAATCAATATAGTTTCAGCCCATCTGGACTATTAAGCTTAAGCTATATCTTCAACGAAGATCTTCTCGGTTACGTGACACTTTCGCACGGCGAAAAATCCGGTGGTGTTAACCTTTCTGTCGGCACCGCGCCTACAGCAGGGGCAGAGTCATTAGAGATCGGCAGCGAGCGTGCGAACAACCTTGAATTGGGCATCAAAAGTACTTTACTTGACAACCGCCTCCAACTGAACGGCAACTTGTTCTGGACTCGAGTCAATGGTTATCAGACCACTGGGTATGACGAAGCTAATCGTGTCCAGTATTTAACCAATGCTGGTTCAGTTAGGTCTCGCGGGGCAGAATTAGAAGCCACGCTCATCCCGCTACGTGGCCTGACGATAAACGTCAATGGCTCTTATAACGATGTACGCTATCTTTCTTATAAAGATGCCCCTTGCCCTCCCGAGGTAGCCTATCAACCCGGAGCCCCAGCATCTTGTGATCTCAGCGGTAATCAAGTAGTAGGCGCTTCAAAATGGATCGCCAACATCAACAGCGTGTATGAATGGCATTGGGGCGATAACCTAGTGCCATATGTCACAGGTAGCTACGCTTATCGCTCTAAAGCTGTAGGCACCGTAGAGGATTCATCTTATGCACAAATCCCCGCATATGGCGTAGCCAATTTTTCAACAGGATTACGAGGTAACTGGGGGCAAGGCCAATGGGATTTATCATTGTGGGTCAAAAACGCCTTCGACAAGACCTACTACACTACATTTTTCAATGAAATCAATGGTGGCTATTCAGGATTCTTGGGCACACCCCGAACTTTGGGCGCAACAGCGCGGTATGACTTCTGACGAAGCGAATAGAATAAATATCTAGAACACCAGAATTAGAGGCCGCCCTGCGGCCTCCTTGACCGGGGATTGTCTGCTCCCAACGCAGCCCGTTGACACACTCGACTAAGAATACTCACAGCGCAATCCAATGCTCAACTATCTTAGATAAATGAGGCATAAATGAGCCAAGATAGATCTTCGACCCACCTCCCAACACCTAATACACTTCAATCATTGAATGATTTGAAGCCACAAGCGGAATTGTTCTCCTCCGCGCTGCTTACGAAAGAAAATAAAGAGCTAGAAAATTTATGCTTGCGCCTGTTCAATTCGCCAAACATCCAAGCAACTATCGAAAAGCTGGAAAAACAACTTGGCTCATTGCCACTGGCCCAAACAGCTGACGCTCAAAAGACGCTACCCTCAGCAGTTCGCGAGTTAGCAATGGGGGCTATCTCGTACTTGGCCGCAGACGACCCACAGCGGCCTAAAATAATGCTACATGAGAGCCCTCCCAGAAGGGATTGGCCAGGCGCACGATACATTGTTGACAACCCCGACAACGTTTATCGCATCGTTGCAATTGATAGTCATAGTCAGTACCTAATTACTGGGAAATTAGGAAGCGCACCACCATCACAGTATCTTTTTGAGCTCACCAGCAGTTGGAAGGGCATGACTGGAGAGAATCATATTGCGATGTTAGCTAACCATGAAGTTCTAGTAGGATTCGATGGTTTTTTTGAGATAACCATCGACAATCAGCCTGCAAATGGAAGAGCTAACCACATACAGAGTACCGCCGATGCAAAATACCTCATGATTAGGGATGTCCTGTCTGACTGGGCTAAGCAATCACCCAACCGCTTAAGCATTCGGCGGGTCTCTGGCCCTTCACTTCAGCCGAGGAGAGCATTTGACAAACTTACAAAAGATGCTGAGGCGCTTGTTCCAGAGTTCGTTGACTACTGGCTTCCTATTCTCAGCAGCATTCAACCTGTGATCGACGGTGAGATACCTGAACTCCTGCTGCGAACTGGGGGCTGGGGATGGGTCGTCAATCGGCGCTTTACACTCGTTGAAGATGAGGTTTTAGTCATCACAGTAGATCCTGGATCAGCCAATTATATCGGTACTCAAGTTATGGATCCGTGGGCTCGTTCTCGCAATTACATCAATAAAACAGGCAGCCTGAATGGAGCACAGGCAGTGTCAAACCCCGATGGCACTTACACTTACGTGCTATCGAATACAGATCCCAAATTTGTGAACTGGCTATCAACCGATGGGCTCCTTAACGGGTATGTATCGATTCGAGTGCAAGGAATACCCTCAGGTGGCAGTATTGGTGGAGTGAAGTCATTCCACATTCTATCCATTGAAGATTTACCTGACCGAATTACCAGGCGCCACTCATCTAGTATAAGCCAAACGTTGCTGGACAAGCGAATGACAAGCTATTCAAGGCGTAATGATTCGTAGTTAGTGAGGTATGATGAGTAAGTGCTGGCATGGCTGAGACCAAAATCGATCATCTTAGATTGTGCTGCTAAAACCCAGGCCTTGTTGCAAGAGCCCGGGTTACGTGTACGGCTGCAGGCCGATCAGGCCAGCTTTTCCAGCTCAGGAACCGCTTCGAACAAGTCAGCGACTAGGCCGTAGTCGGCTACCTGGAAGATCGGCGCTTCTTCGTCCTTGTTGATCGCAACGATCACCCTGGAGTCCTTCATGCCGGCCAAGTGCTGGATCGCGCCGGAAATACCGACGGCGATATACAGCTGTGGCGCAACGATCTTGCCGGTCTTGCCGACCTGCGTATCGTTCGGCACAAAGCCTGCGTCGACCGCAGCGCGCGAGGCACCGACGGCAGCGCCGAGCTTGTCGGCCAGGCTGTACAGGTGCTTGAAGTTGTCACCGTTGCCCAAGCCGCGGCCACCGGATACAACGACCCTCGCAGCGGTCAACTTCGGGCGGTCGGACTTGGCCAGCGCTTCACCGACGAAGATTGAGATACCCGCACTGTGCGTAGAGCAGACGGTTTCAACAGTCGCCGAGCCACCTTCAGCGCCTATTGCGTCGAAGCCGGTGGTGCGCACAGTTATGACCTTGACCGTAGCGCTCCATTGCACGGTGGCAATGGTGTTACCGGCATAAATCGGGCGTTTGAAGGTGTCTGCAGATTCTACCGAGATGATTTCGGAGATCTGGTCGACGTCCCGCAGCGCGGCAACGCGTGGCAAGATGTTCTTGCTGTTGGTAGTGACCGGGGCCAGCACGTGGCTGTAACTCTTGGCCAACTCGACCAGCAGCGGCGCTACGTTTTCTGGCAGAGCGTGGGTGTAGACAGCGTTATCGGCAACCAGCACCTTGGCCACGCTTGCGATCCTGGCGGCGGATTCGGCGATGCCACCGACGTTCTGGCCAACGACCAGGACGTGCACATCACCACCGATCTTGGCGGCAGCGGCAACAGTGTTCAGGGTGGCCGGGCTACGGCACCATTCTCGTATTCAGCGACAACCAAGATAGTCATTTAGATCACCTTCGCTTCGTTCTTCAGCTTCTCGACCAGTTCGGCCACCGATTTGACCTTGATGCCAGCGCTGCGGGCAGCCAGCGCTTCAACTTTCACGGTCTTGGGTCGAAACGAGGGAAACGCCCAGATCGTCAGGCTTGACGGTCTCCAGCGGCTTCTTCCTGGCCTTCATGATGTTCGGCAGCGACGCATAGCGTGGCTCGTTCAGGCGCAGGTCATCTCTCCCACGACGGAGAACGCGACTACACAATCCTCAGCAGCGTTCACCGCAGGAAAGATTTCTTGCGAGCTCTGCTCTCGACTTACACCTGACCCGTAACCGTCGCAATTCCAGCGCCTCCCAGAGGCGCTGGCTGCACTACATCGCTCCGGTGAGAAACGATCTTTACAGGGGCGTCCGAAGTCGACCGTGCAGAGGCACTGGCACTGACTCCGAGGGTTGTGCAGCAAGCGGTATTGGCAAAAATTCTATGGCCGTCCAACTAGTCAACCAGCCCCCCTAATTGCGCCATGCTTTTTTCTCCTAGGGGTTGGCTTAAAGCACTGGCCTAGGAAATTGCAAGATAGGGTTTGAAGAGACAATCACCAGTGGTGTCTAGCTCGCGAAATCGCAACGTAAAAGAGCTTGGCCGAGGCGAAGCGCTCGGTCAGAAAATGAGCAGCATCCGGTATGAGCACATGATCGAACTCCAGCCCTTTTAGCAGCAGCGGTGTTGATATAACTCACTTGATAGGAGATCGACCGGTATGGCTGAGTCACTGTCGAGCATGTTGGCAGGCCTGAGTCAAAGACTCACTTCTCCCATAAGCCAGTTCGATGAGTGAGCGCTTTGCATCACCGAGAAGCTCACCTCTACACACTGTTTTAGCCTCTCCAGGTTGGTATTGCTGGCCCCTGACAATCATCCATTGGCACAGGACTTCAATGGTGACTTGGCATCTCTCCGACAAGAGAAATTCATCTTTCTGGAAGACCCTGCTGGGATAGGCCTCACCTCACACACTCTCCAGCTATGCCGTCAGTACCAGTTGCACCCCTCTAACATCATGTATGTGCCGTCCTTGATGAGCATTCCTGGCCTGATAGCCGCTGGCATCGGGATCAGTATTCTTCCTGAGACCCTTACACAATTGAGCATGCCGGGCATCCGCACTCTGGAACTGAGTCAGCCAGACATGCAGAGCGAATTGTCGCTCATCACTCGAGTGGACGAACGATCGCGAGCAGTCATGCATTTTCTGGGGGAAGCGGAGAAGTGGCTGAACTGAAAACAGCAGGAGCACCCGCCATCAACCCCTCTCCATTTTTCTGCACCTGCAGTGATCTGAGACTACCCAATGCCACGCGGCTTGCCGGAATGTCAGCCTTTTCACGTTCTCGAACGCACCACTACACCGGTTTATTGCTACGGCACATGCCCAACCGTAGGTGCTCCCCCTGGAAATAGACGTTGATCACTGAGCTTTTCCAGTAAGAAGTCATAGACCAACCTTATTCTCCGCGGCGCAGGCCCTGGGCGCGTCCGGTAGAGAACCAGATCGAGTGGTTGCGGAGCATGATCTGACATCACCTCAACAAGGGTGCCTTGCGACAAATGAGGCTCAGCCAAGTAAAGAGGCATTTGAGCAAACACGCCCCCCTGCAGCACCATTTCCAACTCAGTTTCCGGGTCATCGCATGTGAAGCCAGGTTGCTCGGGAATGAAGCTCTCCTCGTTGGGAAAAATCCACGGCCAACCGCGTCCGGATCTACGATCCTGAAGCAGCGATAGAGGCATGGTCTTCAGCTCCATAAGACTCAATGGCGCTCCAGCACTGGCTATGAGCTCAGGTGCGGCCACGACAAGCAACGGAACGCTTGCCACCGTCCTCGCGATGAATCGACGATCGCGGACAGTACCCACTCGAATCCCGATATCGATTTTGGATGCCACCGAATCCGTTAGCTCATCGTCCAGAGTTAGGTCGATGCTCAGTTTCGGATACTGCCGACGTAACTCAGCCAGGAAACGGGCTAGGTAGAGCTTGCCGATCGCATGCGGTGCAGTCAGTCCCACTCGCCCCATGATCTCTTGCCCATCACCGCGATCCGCTCTAGAGAAGAGCTGGTCAAAGCCTTCTATTGCCGCCCTCGCTTCTTGCGCGAGCTCCCTTCCGAAATCTGTGATTCTCATCTGTCGCGTGCTGCGGTGGAACAGCGACTCGCCCATGAGTCGTTCAAACTCCTGCACCGCCCGGGTAACTTTCTGAGGCGATGTTCCTAGGTGATTCGCAGCTTCGCGAAAGGATGAACAATCAACGACCGCCAAAAAAACCCTCACCATCTCAAGCCGATTCAGCACGTTATTGTTCCATATTTTGGAATTTTAAAATCCTGAATATTCCATTCTCTGTGATGATTTGACAACTCATAATCGGTGCCATCTCCACCTAATGAGGCTTCTGAAATGAGCAAAGGTATCGAAGGAAAGGTCGTCGTCATCACGGGTGCAAGCAGCGGCCTGGGTGAGACCACTGCTCGCCACTTGGCCAGCAAGGGCGCTTTGGTCGTGTTGGCTGCACGACGCGAAGATCGCCTCAAAGCAATTGCTGCAGAAATCGAAGCCAGCGGTGGAAAAGCCACGGCGCTCGTGGTGGACGTCACACGTCGTGAGGACTTGATTTCCCTCGTGCAACACGCAGTGGACACGTTTGGCCGTTTGGATGTGATGATCAACAATGCTGGCCTAATGGCGATCGCGCCTATTTCTGAACTGCGGGTTGATGAATGGGATCGGATGATCGACATCAACATCAAGGGGGTGATGTATGGCATTGCTGCCGCCCTACCCCTGTTTGAAAAGCAAGGGTCGGGTCACTTCATCAACGTCTCGTCTGTTGCGGGCATCAAGGTCTTTAGCCCTGGCGGTTCGGTCTACAGCGGTACGAAATACGCAGTCCGGGCGATCTCGGAAGGTTTGCGCCATGAGGTAGGGAAGAACATCCGTACCACCACCATCGAGCCAGGCGCGGTCGATTCCGAGCTGAAATTCGGTAGTGGTCACGAAGCCAGTGCACAGGCGGTGGCTGACTTCTACAAGAACGCAATTCCTGCAGAGTCTGTTGCGCGAGCCATCGCATTTGCCATCGAACAACCGGCGGATGTGGACATCAATGAAATTGTCCTGCGTCCAACATCTCAGGATTTCTGATCGAGAGGATAGTGAAATGAAAGTTTTGATAGTCCTTACATCGCACGATCAACTGGGCGACACCGGCCTGAAAACGGGCTTCTGGCTGGAGGAGTTCGCTGCACCTTACTACGTCTTCAAAGACGCAGGTGCCGAGGTTGTGCTGGCATCCCCAGCGGGTGGGCAACCGCCACTCGATCCGAAAAGTGAACTGCCTGATTTCCAAACCGACATGACGCGCCGGTTCAATGCTGACCTAGCCGCCCAGAAGGCATTGTCAGCAACCATCAAGCTCGATACGGTCAGTGCGGAAGACTTTGACACAGTATTCTATCCAGGTGGGCATGGCCCTCTGTGGGATCTCGCAGAGTCGAAAACCTCTGTCAACCTGATCGAATCATTCGAACGCGCCGGCAAGCCCATCGGGTTTGTATGCCACGCGCCTGGTGCACTTCGCCATGTTAAAGGTAGTGACGGATCCCCGTTGATCAAAGGCCGACGGGTAACGGGTTTCACCAACGGCGAAGAAGCCGCCGTGGAGTTGACCGACGTGGTGCCATTCCTGATCGAAGATGAGTTTCAGCGCCTGGGGGGCCATTATGAGAAGGGCCCAGATTGGGCTCCATTCATCGTCGAAGACGGCAAGTTGGTTACAGGTCAGAACCCAGCAAGCTCTGAAGGTGTGGCTAAAGCACTTCTCGCCCAAATGGAGTAATCGCTTGAGCTGGCCTGAGCTCACAGAGGGCTCAGGCCAGCTCGATACGGTCTTTGGCACATCGCCGCATAGCAAATTCCAATGCCTGATTCACGGAGCTTGCTTGAAAGCGACTCGATACACCTCAAAAGCCATGGTGTTCATCAATCAGGTTCGCGACCTCTCTAGCATGAATACGCCCTAGATCATGAGCAGCCTCGGGAAAAACTTTCAACCGAGCGCCAGGGATGCGTTGTGCTAACAACTGCCCGACCCGTAATGGGCTTATGGGATCTGAGCCACCCCATAGGAGCAATACCGGCATGCGTAGCTCATGCAGGCGAGCCGTGAGATCGGTTCGGTCATCCAGAAACCAGCGTGGTACGTCCGGGTAGTCGGTTTCGAACTCTGTCCGCCAGTCCTCGGCACCCAGTGCAGAAACGCCCATCCCGCCCGAAGTGACAGCTAAGGTCAGATGAGTAATCAACTCAGGCCGCTCAAGTGCCATATGGATGGCTACGACTCCCCCCATGGATTGGGCTACCAATGCCGTGGGTCTATCGATTTCGTCCAATGCCAACGATGCAAGATGCTTCAGGCTAGCGATTTTCGGGCTGGGTGCTGTGGTGCCGAAGCCAGGCCATCCCATGTGGCGTATGGGTATTGTTGATCTGAGTCTTTCAGCAACCGGATGCCAGAACTGGATGTTGCCAGAGGCTCCAGGTAGAAAGAAAACGCTTTCAGGGGTAGTCACAGCTCATCCTTGACTCTGCGTAGGCACAGCGCTTATGTAGAGGCGCTGAATGGTCTTACCACAGTGCCTGCTATCCGTTCATTTGGCCAGACCTGTGGAGTTCAAAGCATGTATTCAAGAAAGGCCTGGCCACTTCACAACACCATCAAAGCGCACAGGCTAGGTTAAGGACGCTTGTGAATATGACAAAGCCAAGCTCTCAAGTAAGAACTGGCACGAACAAAAAACGGCCCTAAGGCCGTTTTTAGCTTACCGTCGGTGCACGCGACAAATTACGACACCCAGCTCTCAACTTCGTCAGAACCGTACTCAGCTTTCCACTCTTTCAGAAGCTTGTGGTTTCCGCCTTTTGTTTCGATGATTTCCCCGTTATGCGGGTTTTTGTACTGCTTGACCTGACGGGCTCGGCGAGGAGCCTTCTCTGCAGCTACCGGGGCAGCACGGCGACCAGCCTGCGGATCCAGCAGGTTGATGATATCTCTCAGACTGTAACCATACTTTGCAAGCAAATCGCGCAATTTGGTTTCAAACTCGATCTCGTTCTGAAGCTCACTGCTACCTTTCATGGCCTCCAATTCGGCCAATTGTACGGCGAGTTTTTGCTCGAGCTGTCTGAATTCCGCCAAACGGGACATGTAAATACTCCAAAATGTGATGAGTGATCTGTAGAGAATCTTAACGCAGGTTAAGTTCAAATCCAAATGAAAATCAGGGCAACCAATCCTCGGGCTTCTTGCCACTGCTCCAGTAACCATATTCAGAATTTGGCAAATCCACAGACAAGTCGACAACCTTCTGAATATCTACTTTTAGAGGATCGAGCAGCTCGATTTTTTGCGTAGCCAGCTAACCCAAATAGCCAGTGCCATTTGAGATGCTTCGTCCTGCGGTGACGCATCCATCGTCGCCTGAATAAACGCGCGCAGTCGCTGAGCTCGCTCCCAATTCTCCAGGTTTATCATTAAATTTTGACGCAGCTTTTCCTGACGACGCTGCTGATCAATCTTCTCTCTCCTTACCCGCTCCTCTTCGGCCCAACGACACCGATTGGTTTCGTCAGATGACCTTCGGGTTTTCACAGAGGCAGCAATTCGAACAAATCCTGTCAATATCTGACCAAGCTTCGATTCAAGCTTACCGGTCTTACTGTCCGCCGAAGTTTTTTGGATCAAAACCTCTGATCGTGCATCCACGATGAGGGATAGCACGCCAGTAGGTTCCCAGCCAAAGCGGGCTGCTCTAATAGATGTGAAATCAGGCTCCCCCCTCTGACCAGGCTTGAAAGGTTTGGGGGGCGGCGGAGGGATATCGTATCGTTTAATCCGCTCTTGTATCGTGATCAGTAAATCCTCACCGTCCAGGCGTACGAAGCTTCCATTGTCATTTACACCCCACGTGTAGCCCACGGCCTCACTCGCCCTGATCAGGCTGTCGAACAGAATCGCGCACCGGCCAATTTCCGTCGAAGAAATGTGGGAACTCAAAACCCGCGACTTCTCTACTACTAGCGCGCCGTTGAGCTCCTTGGCTTTCTTCGCTGCAGCGAGCCATTTGCTCACCAACGGATGCGGGTCTACCAATTCCGTTGGAACGATTAACGTGCCGAGGTCTTTGACTGGGCTCTGGGGCTTAGGTTTCTCAGATTTTGGGATATCCAGAACATGGAACGTGATGGGTATAGTGGAGACTGGCGGTTTTGGACGCCGGGGCCTTTTCGACTCTGGCTTAGCCCAGTGGCCGCGGGCAGGCAATGTGATCCCGGCCTTGCGGCAGGCCTACATCAGATACGCCAATTTCCTTGGCGATTATCAAAACCGGTCGTGCCCAGACCATCTCGAATAGCTGCTGAGGAGTGAAGCTCTTTTCGACGTACATCACTGATCCTTTGTAGCGCCCGAGGAGTTGTAGCAATCGGCGTAAGGCTTAGTATCTACTCGACAACGAATGTAATCAGGGCTGCCATCGCTGCATCAGACGGCCCACGTCTGGTCAACAGGCGACCTCTCTCTCAACGAATCTGCTGAGCATGCATCCGCGTCAATGCTGAGCAGCTTGGCACTCATCGATGGTTTGATACTGCACAGCTCAGCACCCCACTCGCCCCCAGCAGAATGCTGTCGCATGAGCTACCAATCTTTAATGTCAGCCGTCACATTCCTAGGCATGCATACGCCAGACGTAGCTATCCCCATTAGGTATCAGTGAGCTTCACTCATTTTTTGTTACTCAAAGAAAATTTTTGAACCCAAAGTCAAAAGCAGTGGCCTTCGGCCAAAAGGGCGACTCCCCCAATGCCCCCCACTGGGGGGCATGGAGAAGGTCAGTTCAACACGATTCGAAGCAGAGCAGCAGCAACAGCAAAGGCGTCAGAAATCGAGTTTTTTCTGGGAAAAATCGGTGGGGCAAAATGCGCTGCTCGGCGTTTTTCAAGGTAGTTGTCGCGTCCGCCGTCGTGCTACGCGACC
>NZ_JACVVH010000076.1:0-16779 GCF_016647865.1 Pseudomonas sp. S60
CCCCCTCCTTGCACCCCCCACCGTCCCAACTAAACTTGTTGCCACCTTGCACACAGCGCGCACGGCCTGGCGCTGGCGCACGCAAAAGGTTGACCGTTCGATCAGAAAAAAACGAAAAACGGTACACATAACAAATATTTGTTTGTGTACAATCTTCAGCAACCTGTTCCTTGCGTGCCACCTTCGAACAGGGCTGGACACGGGTCGGCGTACCAAAGTTGCGTTGCGATATCCCGGGTGGTTATCAATACTGGCGCCGATTTTCGACCAACAAGAACATAAAACCGTGGAACCTTAGAATGAGCACTGCAACCAGTCCGACTGCTTATAACTACAAGGTCGTCCGCCAGTTCGCCATCATGACGGTGGTGTGGGGGATACTTGGCATGGGCCTCGGCGTCTTCATCGCCTCGCAACTGGTCTGGCCGCAACTGAACCTGGACCTGCCCTGGACCAGCTTCGGCCGGCTGCGCCCCCTGCACACCAACCTGGTGATCTTCGCCTTCGGCGGTTGTGCGCTGTTCGGCACCAGCTACTACGTGGTGCAGCGCACCTGCCAGACGCGGCTGATTTCCGACAGCCTGGCTGCCTTTACCTTCTGGGGCTGGCAAGCCGTGATTGCCGGTGCGCTGATCACCCTGCCGATGGGCTACACCACCACCAAGGAATACGCCGAGCTGGAATGGCCGCTGGCGATTTTGCTGGCGATCGTCTGGGTGACCTACGCCGTGGTGTTCTTCGGCACCATTGTCAAGCGCAAAACCCGGCACATCTATGTGGGCAACTGGTTCTACGGCGCATTCATCGTGGTCACGGCCATGCTGCACATCGTCAACCACATTTCCCTGCCGGTAAGCCTGTTCAAGTCGTATTCGGCCTACGCCGGTGCAACCGATGCCATGATCCAGTGGTGGTACGGGCACAACGCGGTGGGCTTCTTCCTCACCACGGGCTTCCTGGGCATGATGTATTACTTCGTGCCCAAGCAGGCTGAGCGGCCCATCTATTCGTACCGGCTGTCCATCGTGCACTTCTGGGCGCTGATTACCCTGTACATCTGGGCCGGCCCACACCACCTGCACTACACCGCCCTGCCCGACTGGGCCCAGTCGCTGGGCATGGTGATGTCGATCATCCTGCTGGCACCGAGCTGGGGCGGCATGATCAACGGCATGATGACCCTGTCGGGTGCCTGGCACAAACTGCGCACCGACCCGATCCTGCGCTTTCTGGTGGTCTCGCTGGCGTTCTACGGCATGTCCACCTTCGAAGGGCCGATGATGGCCATCAAGACGGTGAATGCGCTGTCCCACTACACCGACTGGACCATCGGCCACGTGCACGCCGGTGCCCTCGGCTGGGTCGCGATGATTTCCATCGGCGCCGTGTACCACATGATCCCGCGCCTGTATGGCCGCGAGCAGATGCACAGCGTCGGGCTGATCAACGCGCACTTCTGGCTGGCCACCATCGGCACCGTGCTGTACATCGCCTCGATGTGGGTCAACGGCATCACCCAGGGCCTGATGTGGCGTGCGATCAACGATGACGGCACCCTGACCTACTCGTTCGTCGAAGCCCTGCAAGCCAGCCACCCCGGCTACATCGTGCGGGCGCTGGGCGGCGCGTTCTTCGCCAGCGGCATGCTGCTGATGGCCTACAACGTCTGGCGTACGGTACGGGCCGCCAACCCGGTACAAGCCGAGGCAGCCGCCCAAATCGTCATCGTGGGAGCGCACTGATGAAGCACGAAGCCGTTGAGAAGAACATAGGCCTGCTGGCGTTCTTCATGGTCATCGCCGTGAGCATCGGTGGCCTTACCCAGATCGTCCCGTTGTTCTTCCAGGACGTCACCAACAAGCCAGTGGAGGGCATGAAGCCGCGCACCGCGCTGGAACTGGAAGGGCGCGATATCTACATCCGCGAAGGCTGCGTGGGTTGCCATTCGCAGATGATCCGCCCGTTCCGCGCCGAAACCGAGCGCTATGGCCATTACTCGGTGGCCGGCGAGAGCGTGTGGGACCACCCGTTCCTGTGGGGCTCCAAGCGTACCGGGCCGGACCTGGCCCGCGTCGGCGGCCGCTACTCGGACGACTGGCACCGGGCGCACCTGTACAACCCGCGCAACGTGGTGCCGGAATCGAAGATGCCGGCCTACCCGTGGCTGGTGGAGAACACACTCGACGGCCGTGATACGGCGAAGAAGATGGAGGTACTGCGCACCCTGGGCACGCCGTACACCGACGCTGATATCGCCGGCGCCCGCGACGCGGTCAAGGGTAAAACCGAGATGGACGCCCTGGTGGCCTACCTGCAAGGCCTTGGCACCCTCATCAAGAGCAAACGGTGACGCTGATGGATATCGGGATGATTCGCGGCCTGGGCACTGTGGTGGTGCTGGTGGCCTTTGTCGGGCTGGCGTTATGGGTGTTCAGCCCACGCCGCAAGAAGGATTTCGACGAAGCGACCCAGCTGCCATTCGCAGATGACCCCGAGGCCCGCCGCCACGTCGAGAAAGCGCAAGCAAACGCGTCTGGGAGAAAACAACAATGACAACCTTCTGGAGTGTGTACATCACGGTCCTGACCCTGGGTACCATCTTCGCGCTGACCTGGTTGCTGCTGTCCACCCGCAAAGGCCAGCGCGACGAAGTCACCAACGAAACCGTCGGCCATGCCTTCGACGGCATCGAGGAGTACGACAACCCCCTGCCCAAATGGTGGTTCTGGCTGTTCGTCGGCACCATCGTCTTTGCCCTGGGCTACCTGGTGCTGTACCCGGGCCTGGGCAACTGGAAAGGCATGCTGCCGGGGTACAGCTACCTGGATAACGACAAGCAGACCGAGTTCGCCAACGGCGAGGCCGGCTGGACGGGCGCCCATGAATGGGAAAAGGAAATGGCCAAGGCCGACGCCCGCTTCGGCCCGATTTTCGCCAAGTTCGCCGCCATGCCCATTGCGGACGTGGCCAAAGACCCGCAGGCCCTGAAAATGGGGGCCAGGTTGTTTGCCTCCAACTGCTCGGTGTGCCACGGCTCGGACGCCAAGGGCGCCTATGGCTTCCCCAACCTGACCGACAACGACTGGCGCTGGGGCGGTGAGCCGGACACCATCAAGGCGACCATCATGGGTGGCCGTCATGGCGTGATGCCGGCCTGGGCCGAGGTGATCGGCGAACAGGGCGTGGCCGACGTGGCCGCGTTCGTGGTCAGCAAGCTCGATGGGCGCACGCTGCCCGAAGGCGTCAAGGCCGATGTGGAAAACGGCCAGAAGATCTTCGCGACCAATTGCGTGGCCTGCCACGGGCCCGAGGGCAAGGGTACGCCGGCCATGGGTGCGCCAAACCTGACGCACCCGCAGGCGTTCATCTACGGCTCGAGCTTTGCCCAGTTGCAGCAGACCATCCGCTATGGCCGCCAAGGGCAGATGCCGGCGCAGGAGCAGTTGCAGGGCAATGACAGGGTGCATTTGCTGGCCGCCTACGTATACAGCCTGTCGCATCAGGATGCGCCGGCCGAGGCTGAGTAAGCAGGCCTGGCCCCGTCGCGGGTCAACCCGCCACACACAGCCCCCACCCTTTTTTGCAGTGGGTGCGGGCCTCTGTGAGAGCGGCTTGAGCCGCGAAGAGGCCAGGACAGCCACGCATTTCTCGCCGCCTGATGACCTGGATCAATTGACACTCGCCATATCACGATTCATGGCGTTAACCCAATGCGGCATAAGGTCGCAACGCGACCACTGCGTGCCATCACCGGCGTATCATGGCCCGCAGAGCGCTAGCAGATTGCGCGAGACTGCAGCCGGCATGCACTGGCCGCAGCGTTTCTCCACTGCCGTGGGACATGATGATGAGCAAGCACATTCCGGTACATGACGTAACCCCGCCTGCCAGCAAAGGGAAGGACTCCGTCGACCTCTACGCCTCGCGCGAAAAAATCTACACCCGCGCCTTCACCGGCCTGTTCCGGCGCCTGCGCATGATAGGCGGCGCGGCGCTGTTTCTGCTGTATTTCGGCACTGTATGGCTGAACTGGGGCGGCCACCAGGCAGTGTGGTGGGACCTGCCGGAGCGCAAGTTCTACATCTTTGGCGCCACCATCTGGCCCCAGGACTTCATCCTGCTGTCGGGCATTCTGATCGTTGCCGCCTTCGGCCTGTTCTTCATCACCGTGTACGCCGGGCGCGTCTGGTGCGGCTACACCTGCCCGCAAAGCGTGTGGACGTGGATCTTCATGTGGTGCGAAAAGGTCACCGAGGGCGACCGCAACCAGCGCATGAAGCTGGACAAGGCGCCCATGAGCGGCAACAAGTTCGTGCGCAAGCTGGCCAAGCACAGCCTGTGGCTGCTGATCGGCTTCGTCACCGGCATGACCTTCGTCGGCTACTTCGCGCCGATACGCGAACTGGTGATCGAATTTTTCACCGGCCAGGCTGATGGCTGGTCGTACTTCTGGGTCGGCTTCTTCACCCTCGCCACCTACGGCAATGCGGGCTGGCTGCGCGAGCAGGTGTGCGTATACATGTGCCCCTATGCGCGCTTCCAGAGCGTGATGTTCGACAAGGACACCCTGATCGTGTCCTACGACCCGCGCCGTGGCGAAACCCGTGGCCCGCGCAAGAAAGACGTGGACTACAAGGCCAAGGGCCTGGGCGACTGCATCGACTGCACCATGTGCGTGCAGGTGTGCCCCACCGGTATCGACATCCGTGACGGCCTGCAGATCGAGTGCATCGGCTGCGCGGCGTGCATCGATGCCTGTGACAGCATCATGGACAAGATGCACTACCCCAGAGGCTTGATCAGCTACACCACCGAGCACAACCTGTCCGGCCAGAAAACCCACATGCTGCGCCCACGGCTGATTGGCTACGCCGTCGTGCTGCTGGTGATGATCGGCGCCTTGGCCACGGCCTTCGCCATCCGGCCACTGGTGGGCCTGGACGTGAGCAAGGACCGCGTGCTGTACCGCGAGAACGCCCAGGGGCGGATCGAGAACGTGTACAGCCTCAAGGTGATGAACAAGGACCAGCGCGACCATGTTTACGTACTGGACGCCGCCGGCTTGCCGGACCTGAAACTGGACGGCCAACGCGAGATTCACGTAGCTGCCGGCGATATCGTCAGCCTGCCCGTGCAGTTGTCGGTGGCACCCGAGAAGCTGCCCTCGACCACCAACGAAGTCACCTTCATCCTCAAGAGCGCCGATGACAGCGACGCACAGGTTGAAGCCAAGAGCCGTTTCATCGGCCCCCAGATCCGCTAGGAGAGACGTACGACAATGCCTGCCACCGCCGCCAGCCCCTGGTACAAGCACCTTTGGCCCTGGATCATCATCGGCATCCTGACCACTTCGGTCTGCCTGAGCCTGACCATGGTCAGCATCGCCGTCCGCAACCCGGACAACCTGGTGAACGACAACTACTACGAGGCTGGCAAGGGCATCAACCGCTCCCTGGACCGGGAACTGCTGGCCCAGCAACTGGGCCTCAAAGCCAGCGTGCACCTGGATGAGCTGACCGGCGAGGTGGACCTGCGCCTGACCGGCAGCAGCCACCCGCAAACCCTGGAGCTGAACCTGATTTCGCCGACCCAGCCGCAGAAAGACCGCAAGGTGCTGCTGAGCCAGGCCGAAGCGGGCCGGTACGTGGGGCAACTGGATGACAAGGTGGACGGCCGCCGCTTCGTCGAGTTGCTGGGCAACGAAGGCGGCCAGGTATGGCGCCTGTTCGAGGAAGAAAAGGTCGAGCACGGGGTGGACCTGCAATTGGGTGACGAAGCCCTGCAAGGTGCCGAGCGCCAGCAATGACCCAACCCACCCCCTGCTTTCACTGTGCCTTGCCCGTTCCTGCGGGCAGCCAGTTCAGCGCCGTCGTGCTGGGTGAGCCCCGGCCATTCTGTTGCCCAGGGTGCCAGGCGGTGGCCGAGTCGATCGTGGCAGGGGGGCTTGAGCACTATTACCAGCACCGCAGTGAAACCAGCGCCAACCCCGACGCCCTGCCCCGGCAGTTGCAGGATGAGCTGGCGCTGTACGACCGCAGCGATGTGCAGCAGGCTTTCGTGCGCCACGAAGGCCAACTGGCCGAAACCACGCTGCTGGTAGAAGGGGTAAGTTGCGCGGCGTGTGGCTGGCTGATCGACAAGCACCTGCGCAACCTGCCCGGCGTGGCCGAGGCGCGCCTGAACCTGTCCAACCACCGCCTGCTGCTGAGCTGGGACGACCAGCAGTTGCCGCTCTCCGCGGTGCTGGCACAGTTGCGCCAGATCGGTTATGCCGCCCACCCCTACCAGCCGGACCAGGCCGCCGAGCAGTTGGCCCGGGAAAACCGCAGCGCCTTGCGCCGCCTGGGCGTGGCCGGGCTGCTGTGGTTCCAGGCGATGATGGCAACCATGGCCACCTGGCCCGAGTTCAACATCGACCTGTCGCCCGAGATGCACACCATCCTGCGCTGGGTGGCGTTGTTCCTGACCATCCCGATCGTGTTCTACAGCTGCGCGCCGTTTTTCAAGGGGGCTGCCCGCGACCTGCGCACGCGCCACCTGACCATGGACCTGTCGGTATCACTGGCCATCGCCCTGGCCTTCGGTGCCGGCATCTGGACCGCTATCACCGGCAGCGGGGAGCTGTACTTCGACACGGTGGGCATGTTCGCGCTGTTCCTGCTGACCGGCCGCTACCTGGAACGCCGAGCCCGCGAGCGCACGGCTGCGGCCACGGCGCAACTGGTCAACCTGCTGCCGGCCTCGTGCCTGCGCCTGGATGCACTGGGCCGCAGCGAGCGCATTCTGCTCAGCGAACTGCGCTGCGGCGATACCGTGCAGGTGCTGCCCGGGGCCGTGATCCCGGCCGACGGGTGCATCGTCGAGGGCCGCTCGAGTGTGGATGAGTCACTGCTGACGGGCGAATACCTGCCGCAGCCGCGCCGCGCTGGGGAGCATGTGACGGGCGGCACGCTGAACGTCGAAAGCACCCTGCATGTGGCGGTCGAGGCCGTGGGCCATGACTCGCGCCTGTCGGCCATTGTGCGCCTGCTGGAGCGGGCACAAACCGAAAAGCCGCGTCTGGCGGAAATCGCCGACCGCGCTTCGCAACTGTTTCTGTTGTTTTCGCTGCTGGCCGCCGTCGCCATCGGCCTGTGGTGGTGGCAGCAAGCCCCTGACCGCGCGTTCTGGATCGTGCTGGCGATGCTGGTGGCCACCTGCCCATGCGCACTGTCGCTGGCCACCCCCACCGCGCTGACAGCCGCCACCGGCACCTTGCACAAGCTGGGTTTGCTGGTGACCCGGGGCCATGTGCTGGAAGGCCTGAACCAGATCGATACGGTGATTTTCGACAAGACCGGCACACTGACCGAAGGCCGCCTGACATTGCGCAGCATTCGCCCGCTGGGCAGCCTGGGGGCCGATGAGTGCCTGAGCCTGGCAGCCGCCCTGGAAAACCGCTCCGAGCACCCCATTGCCAGGGCGTTTGGCCGCGCTGCCAGGGCTGCCGAGGCTGTTCAGACGGTACCCGGCCTGGGCCTTGAGGGGCAGGTCGACGGCCAACGCCTGCGCATCGGCCAGGCGGCGTTCGTGTGCGCCTTGAGTGGCACACCGGCACCTGCCATTCCCGAGCCCCGGGGCCAGTGGCTGTTGCTGGGCGGGCGCCAGGGGCCGCTGGCCTGGTTCGGCCTGGACGACCGCCTGCGGGACGACGCCCCTGCCCTGCTTGCCGCCTGCCGTGCCCGTGGCTGGCGCACGCTGCTGCTGTCGGGCGACAGCTCGCCGATGGTCACCGAAGTGGCCGCGCAACTGGGTATCGACGAAGCCGTGGGCGGCCTGTGCCCGGACGACAAGCTGGAGCGGCTGAAGGCCTTGCAACAGGCTGGGCGCAAGGTGCTGATGCTGGGTGACGGGGTGAATGACGTGCCGGTACTGGCTGCCGCCGACATCAGCATCGCCATGGGCAGCGCCACCGACCTTGCCAAGACCAGCGCCGACGCCGTGCTGTTGTCCAACCGCTTGCAGGCGCTGGTACAGGCCTTCGAACTGGCCCGGCGTACGCGGCGCAATATCCTCCAGAACCTGCTGTGGGCAAGCCTGTACAATGGCCTGATGTTGCCCTTCGCGGCGGTTGGCTGGGTCACCCCCGTATGGGCAGCCATCGGCATGTCGGTCAGCTCGCTGGTGGTGGTGCTCAACGCCCTGCGCCTGACCCGCCAGCCCGCCCTGGCATCACCGGGCACCCCTGCAACCTACCAGGTGAGGAAATTGCCATGCCCGCCCTCTATATCATGATCCCTGCGGCGTTGCTGCTGGTCGGCGTGGCCGTGTACATCTTCTTCTGGGCAGTGGACAGCGGGCAGTACGACGACCTGGAAAGCCCCGCCCACAGCATTCTGTTCGACGACCAGGACCCGCGCCACCAAGCAGCGGTGAAGGCGCCGCCGACCGACCTGCCCCCCTCACACGAACAACCCGAGGAACAACCACCCCGTGCATGACCTGCTCCCCCTGCTGGGTTCTGCCCTGGTGCTGGGCCTGCTGGGCGGTGGCCACTGCCTGGGCATGTGCGGCGGGCTGATGGGCGCACTGACCCTGGCCATCCCCCCCGAGCAACGCAGCAGGCGCCTGCGCCTGCTGCTGGCGTACAACCTCGGCCGCGTGTGCAGCTATGCCTGCGCCGGGCTGCTGCTGGGCCTGGCCGGCTGGGCCGTGGCCAGCGGCCCGGCAGCGGTGGTGCTGCGCACGGCGGCGGCGCTACTGCTGATTGCCATGGGCCTGTACCTGGCCGGCTGGTGGAGCGGGCTGACGCGGGTGGAGGCCTTGGGGCGCGGGCTGTGGCGGCACATTCAGCCGCTGGCGACGCGCCTGCTGCCGGTGTCCAGCGTACCCCGTGCCATGCTGCTGGGGGCCTTGTGGGGGTGGCTGCCCTGCGGGCTGGTCTACAGCACCCTGCTGTGGGCGGCCAGCCAGGGTAATGCAGGCTACAGCGCGGCCCTGATGCTGGCCTTCGGCCTGGGTACCTGGCCGGTGCTGCTGGCCACCGGGCTGGCGGCAGAACGGGTAAACGCTTTGTTGAGACGGCGCAGCGTGCGCGTGGCAGGCGGGCTGCTGGTGATGCTGTTCGGCATCTGGACCCTGCCCGGCCCGCACCAGCACTGGCTTATGGGGCACTGAAACGGCCACGTGTCGCGGGCGGTTGATACAAATCAACACAGATTCCTACAGACGCCCCTAGACTCCGGAGCATTGCTGCTCTTTCCGGGGACCGCCCTCATGCTCGACGACCTACGTTGGGACACCGACCTGATCCGCCGCTACGATCTGGCCGGGCCACGCTACACCTCCTACCCGACCGCCGTGCAACTGCACAGCGAGGTGGGCTCGTTCGACCTGCTGCACGCCCTGCGCGAGAGCCGTCGGGCCGTACGCCCCCTGTCGTTGTACGTGCACGTGCCGTTCTGCGCCAACATCTGCTACTACTGCGCCTGCAACAAGGTCATCACCAAGGACCGCGCCCGTGCCGCGCCCTACCTGCAGCGCCTGGAGCAGGAAATCCAGCTGGTGGCCTGCCACCTGGATGGCAAACAGCGTGTTGAACAGCTGCATTTTGGCGGCGGTACGCCCACCTTCCTCAGCCACGTGGAGCTGCGCCAGCTGATGGCGACGCTGCGCCAGCACTTCAACCTGCTGGACGACGATTCCGGCGATTACGGCATCGAAATTGACCCCCGCGAAGCGGACTGGTCGACCATGGGACTGCTGCGCGAGCTGGGCTTCAACCGCGTCAGCCTGGGTGTGCAGGACCTGGACCCCGCCGTACAGCGTGCGGTCAACCGCCTGCAAAGCCTGGAGCAGACGCGCACGCTGATCGAAGCTGCCCGCACCCTGCAGTTCCGCTCGATCAACCTTGACCTGATCTACGGCCTGCCACGGCAAACCCCGGAAGGTTTCGCCCGCACCGTCGAAGAAGTGATCCGCCTGCAGCCCGACCGGCTGTCGGTGTTCAACTATGCCCACCTGCCCGAGCGCTTCATGCCGCAACGGCGCATCGAGGCCGGCGAGCTGCCCAGCGCAGCCGCCAAGCTGGAGATGCTGCATGCCACCATCGATCAGCTGACCGCCGCAGGGTATCGCTACATCGGCATGGACCACTTTGCCCTGCCAGACGACGAACTGGCCATCGCCCAGGAAGAAGGCACCCTGCAGCGCAACTTCCAGGGCTATACCACCCACGGGCACTGCGACCTGATCGGCCTGGGCGTTTCGGCCATCAGCCAGATCGGCGACCTGTACTGCCAGAACAGCAGCGACCTCAACACCTACCAGGACAGCCTGTCCAACGCCCAGCTTGCCACCCAGCGCGGCCTGCTGTGCAACACCGACGACCGTATTCGCCGGGCCGTGATCCAGCAACTGATCTGCCACTTCGAACTGGATTTCGAGCCTATCGAAAAAGCCTTCACCATCGATTTTCGGGGATACTTCAACGACCTTTGGCCTGAGCTGCTGACCTTGCAGCGCGACGGCCTGATCCGCCTGGACGAAAAGGGCATTCGGATCCTGCCAGCCGGCCGCCTGCTGGCGCGCTCGGTGTGCATGGTGTTCGACGCCTACCTGGCCATGCAGAACCGCCAGCGCTTTTCGCGGGTGATCTGACGGCCGAGGCGTTCAGCCGCATGGACAACCGCCCCAGCCAGGCGGACCATAAGCGCACAGGAACTCCGGCAGTTGCCTGCCGGGGGTTTCGCCGGGTCGTACCATAGTCGAGCACGCTGGCCTACACCCTCCTTCGTGGGTTACCCTTACGGCTTATGTGTGCTTTCCCACAAGGATCGAGTCAAAATGTCCGAGCCAGTCAAACTGCGCCCACACAACCAGGCCCATTGCAAGGATTGCAGCCTGGCCCCACTGTGCCTGCCTCTTTCGCTTAACCTGGAAGACATGGATGCATTGGATGAAATCGTCAAGCGGGGTCGCCCGCTGAAAAAAGGCGAGTTTCTTTTCCGCCAGGGTGACAATTTCGGCTCGGTCTACGCAGTTCGCTCCGGCGCCCTGAAAACCTTCAGCCTCAGCGACAGCGGCGAAGAGCAGATCACCGGCTTCCACCTGCCCAGCGAACTGGTGGGGCTGTCGGGCATGGACACCGAGGCCTACCCGGTGTCGGCCCAGGCCCAGGAAACCACGTCGGTGTGCGAAATCCCCTTCGAGCGCCTGGACGAGCTGTCGGTGCAACTGCCGCAGTTGCGCCGCCAGCTGATGCGGGTGATGAGCCGTGAAATCCGCGACGACCAGCAGATGATGCTGCTGCTGTCGAAGAAAACCGCCGACGAGCGCATCGCCACCTTCCTGGTCAACCTGTCGGCGCGCTTCCGCGCCCGTGGGTATTCGGCCAACCAGTTCCGCCTGAGCATGTCGCGCAACGAAATCGGCAACTACCTGGGCCTGGCGGTGGAAACCGTGTCACGGGTGTTCACCCGCTTCCAGCAGAACGGTCTGCTGCATGCCGAAGGCAAGGAAGTGCACATTCTGGACCCGATCCAGCTGTGCGCGCTGGCCGGTGGTGCAATCGAGGCCTGAGGCCCGCTTTTAGCAGGTATACTTGGCCATTCGTTTTCCCAGGATACCTGCAACAATGCACAGCGACGCTTTCGACCTCAAAGCCCTGATCCGTCCGGTAGTGGACTTCCCCAAACCGGGTGTGATCTTCCGCGATATCACCCCGCTGTTCCAGTCGCCGCGCGGGCTGCGCTATGTAGCCGACCAGTTTATCGAACGCTACGTCGAGGCCGAGTTCAGCCACATCGGCGCCATGGACGCGCGCGGCTTCCTGATCGGTTCGATCATCGCCCACCAGCTGAACAAGCCACTGATCCTGTTCCGCAAGCAGGGCAAGCTGCCCGCCGACGTGCTCAGCGAAGGCTATCAGACCGAATACGGCGAAGCGTTCCTTGAAGTGCACGCCGACAGCCTGTGCGAGGGGGATTCGGTGTTGATCTTCGATGACCTGATCGCAACGGGCGGCACACTGCTGGCAGCTGCCAATCTGGTGCGCCGCACCGGTGCGCAAGTGTTCGAGGCCGCAGCCATCATCGACCTCCCCGAACTGGACGGCTCGCGCCGTTTGCAGGCGGCAGGCGTGCCCACCTTCTGCCTTACCGAGTTTTCCCTCAGCGAGCGCTGAGCGGCCAAGCGGCGTGCTGCAGGGTCGGCTTGCAGCGCGCCCGGTTACAGCGAGATCGGCCGACGGCCCGCAAACGCGTGGGCCAGGGTGCCGCCATCGACCATTTCCAGCTCACCGCCCAGCGGCACCCCGTGGGCAATGCGCGATGCCACCAGGCCTTTCTCGGCCAGCAACTGCGCGATGTAATGGGCTGTTGCCTCACCTTCCACCGTTGGGTTGGTTGCCAGGATCACCTCGCTGAAGGTGCCCTGCTCCTCGATGCGCGCCATCAGCTGGGGAATACCGATGGCCTCGGGCCCCAGGCCGTCCAGCGGGGACAGATGCCCCTTGAGCACGAAGTAGCGGCCACGGTAACCGGCCTGCTCAACGGCATAGACATCGGTGGGGCCCTCTACCACGCACAGCTGGGTATCGTCACGCCGTGGGTCGGCGCACTGCGGGCACAGGTCCTGCTCTGTGAGGGTACGGCACTGACGGCAATGCCCTACCCCTTCCATGGCCTGGGTCAGCGCCTGGGCCAAGCGCATGCCGCCGCTGCGGTCGCGCTCAAGCAGCTGCAGGGCCATGCGTTGGGCGGTTTTCTGGCCAACGCCGGGCAGGATGCGCAGGCCATCGATCAGTTGGCGGATGAGAGGGCTGAAGCTCATGGGAAAGGCCTGACAAATCAATAAGAGGCGGTTTATACCCAGCGTGGGCAGTGGCGTCAAATCCGCCATTGTTCCTGCGCCTGGCTATTTCGACCGCAGTACGCCAGTAACAGCGCAAAAAAAACCGCCGCTGGTTTCAGCGGCGGCTCGTGAGCCTGTAAATGCCTTAGAACGGCATCTTGAAGCCCGGCGGCAGTTGCATGCCAGCGGTCATGCCGCCCATTTTTTCCTGGCTGCTCTGCTCGATCTTGCGCACAGCGTCGTTCAGGGCTGCGGCAATGAGGTCTTCCAGCACTTCCTTGTCGTCTTCCTCGGTCGACATCAGGCTCTGGTCGATGCTGACGCGCTTGACGTCATGCCGGCCAGTCATCACCACGCTGACCAGGCCGCCACCGGACTGGCCGGTGACTTCTGCGTTGGCCAGCTCTTCCTGCATTTTCTGCATCTTTTCTTGCATCTGCTGGGCCTGCTTCATCAGGCCGGCCATGCCACCTTTCATCATGGGGAGATACCTCGATTGGGTCATGTAATGCAGCCCGCCACGAAGCGGGCCGCATGGTTATCGGTTATTGGCCCTGACTGGCCAGGGCCTCTACAGGCTCAATAGTATCCTGACGCACCTTGGCGCCGAACAGCTTGATCATCTGCTGGATCAACGGGTCTTGCTCGATCGAGGTCACGGCTTCGTGCTGGCGCTCGATGCGTTTGCGTGAAGCCGCCTGGGCAGGGGTTTCCTGCTCGGGGAGGACCAGTTCGATGCGCAGGTTGAGGGTGCGACCCAGGTGCTGGTTGAGCGCCTCGTTCAGGCGCCGCTGCTGGGTGGCGTTGAACAGCGCACCCTGGCCAGGGTCCAGGTGCAGCAGCCAGTCGTCACCCTCGGCCGCGATCAGCGTGCAGTTGGCTGCGATGTTGCCTGTCATGCCCGATACGGGCAACTGCGGGAATAATTCCAGCCATTGCAGGGCCAGGCCGGTGGCAGGCCTGGCTGCAGGCAATGGCTCGGCAGCAGGCTGGGCGGGCTCCTCCTGCACATGCTCGGCGAGCTCGTCCAGGTAGCTGAAGCCAACGGGGTCACTCTCGCCCACGTAATAGTCTTCGTCCAGCGGCGGTTCGTCGTCGCGGTCCATGCCCACGGCGGCATAGGCGCCGGGGTCGAACGGCGGGGCGTCGTCATGGGAAGCCACAGGCGGCTGTGCAACCGGCGGCGCAATAGGCTCGGGCTCGGGCGCAGGCGCAGGCGCCGGGGCAGCGGCCTGGGCGACAGGCAGCGCAGGCTCTTCCCAGGGCAGGTCGACCACCTCGGCGACGGGCTCGGGCACCGAGATGGCTTCGATTTCGGCCTCTATCTCGGGGTCGCGTTGCGCCTCTGGCTCGTGGTCAGCGGTGGCCGGGGGCGGCACTTCCACGTCCGGGGCTGCCGCCACCGGCTCATGCGGCACGGCCTGCACTGCCGGCTGCGCCACGGGGGCGTGGGCTGCCACCGGCTTGGCGGAATCAGCTGTGGCCTGGCTGATCCCCACCGGCTTTAGCTGCGGCTTCGGCGCATCGTCCGTATCGGCCGGGCGGAATGCCAACATGCGCAGCAGCACCATCTCGAACCCCCCGCGCGGCTCCGGCGCCAAAGGCAGGTCGCGGCGGCCGATCAGGCCCATCTGGTAATAAAACTGCACATCCTCGGCCGGCAGTGCCGCAGCCAGGGCCAGCACCCGCTCGCGATCACCCTGGCCGTTGTCCACGGCTTCTGGCAGCGCCTGGGCAATGGCCACGCGGTGCAGCACGTTGAGCATTTCGGCCAGCACACCTGCCCAGTCCGGGCCCTGCTCGGCCAGGTTGCGAATGGCCTCCAGCAAGGCCCGCGCGTCGCCCTCGAGCAACGCCTGTAGCACATCGTAGACCTGGCCATGGTCCAGGCTGCCGAGCATGGCGCGCACATCGGCGGCCAGCACCTTGCCCTCGCCAAAGGCGATGGCCTGGTCGGTCAGGCTCATGGCATCGCGCATCGAGCCATCTGCCGCACGGCCCAACAGCCACAGCGCATCGGGCTCGAAGGGTACGTTCTCGGCCTGCAACACGTGGCTGAGATGTTCCACCACACGTTCCGGGCTCATGTTCTTCAGCGAGAACTGCAGGCAGCGGGACAAGATGGTAGCCGGCAGCTTCTGCGGGTCGGTGGTGGCCAGGATGAACTTGACGTAGGGCGGCGGCTCTTCCAGCGTCTTGAGCAAGGCGTTGAAGGAGTGGGTAGACAGCATGTGCACTTCGTCGATCAGGTAGACCTTGAAGCGACCACGGCTGGGGGCGTACTGCACGTTGTCCAGCAGCTCGCGGGTGTCTTCCACCTTGGTGCGGCTGGCGGCGTCGATCTCGATCAGGTCGACGAAGCGGCCTTCGTCGATTTCGCGGCACACCGAGCAGGTGCCGCAGGGGGTGGAGGTGATGCCGGTTTCGCAGTTCAGGCACTTGGCTATGATGCGTGCGATGGTAGTCTTGCCCACACCACGGGTACCTGTGAACAGGTAGGCATGGTGCAGGCGCTGGTTGTCCAGCGCGTTGATCAAGGCCTTGAGCACATGGGCCTGGCCGACCATTTCGCGAAACGAGCGCGGACGCCATTTACGTGCAAGAACCTGATAACTCATCGAAAAACCATCGTAGCCTGATCGAGCGGAAGATCGCTAATGCTAGCGGAGCGGGGGCAAAATTGCACCCTGCCTGGTTGGTCTAGACTTGGCTAACACCTGTGCGGCTCACGGAGGAACTGCTTTGCGAACCTTGCTGGCCCTGTTGCTGTTATGGACGGCGCAATGCCTGGCGGATCAGCCGGTGCTGCGTTTTTCGGTGGCGGAGAGCTGGAGCATGCCACTGGTGCGCATCGAAGGCGATCAGCCGGTCGAAGGCCTTCTGTACGACCTGATGCAGGCGGCCGCCAAGGCGGCGGGTGCCCGCGCCGAATACCACGTGATGGCCAGGCTGAGGCTGGAAGAGGCCATGAACGGCGGCGACATTGATGTGCGCTGTTATGTCAGCACCCAGTGGCTGATCGACCGGCCCAAGGATTTCATCTGGAGCATCCCGCTGATTCACCAGCGCGATCTATTGGTAGCCCGCGCCGGGGAAGCCGGCCCTGGCCTCCCGGAACAGCTGCCGCCCCAGGCCATCGGCACGGTGCTGGGCTACACCTATGCCACCTTGCAACCGCTGCTGGCGCAGAACCGCGTGCACCGTGAAGACAGCCGTAACCAGTTGCTGGCCCTGCAGAAGCTGCAGGCCGGTCGCTACCGCTATGCGGTGAGCAACCAGCTTTCCTTGCAGTGGTTCAACCGCCAGGCGCCTGCGGGGCAGCAACTGCAGGCGCTGGCGGTGCTGGATGACCAGGACCTGGGGTGCATGGTGCGTAATGACCCTGACATCCCGGCACAGGCATTCCTGCGGGCGCTGGTACGAATGAAGACCTCAGGGGAAATCGAGCGGCTGGTCGAACGCTACGGCGGCTAACCGCCCGTCTTTTCAAACCAACGCCACCGGATTGAGATTTACAAGGGGCAGAAATGGAGGCGGCCCCGTCAGCCACACCCCGGCACTCGATGTTCCCGCTATGGCTGCTCCCTTCCGGGCCTGACCAGGTTAACGGGTAATCAATGCGGGGGGACCGACAGGGCCACCACTACATGTCTCGCTGAGCAGCGAGTGGCGCCATTGTACCGGGACTGGGCGCAGATACAACCTCTGAGGTAGAAAAAGTCATCGTTTCTCAATGACTTGACTGGGGGGCGGGAGTTTTTTTGGGGGGGCTGATCGCGAGCTGCGCTCGCTCCTACGCTTGTTTCGGGCCAATTAGGCCTGCGCCATTGGCGCGCGGACGCCTTGGTGCATGTCGCGGTACCGTGTCGTACAAACCAGGCGGTCGCGCGCGCCTGCCACAGGCGTTACTGGCCCGAAACAAACGTAGGAGCGAGCAAAGCTCGCGAT